>NZ_SMKJ01000131.1:0-17599 GCF_004348615.1 Micromonospora sp. KC207 | reverse complement strand
GTGTGGGGGGTCGGGTCGGTGTGGGCAATCGACGCGCTGGACTCGACGGCCGGGGAGTCGGACAGCCCGGTCTCGGCGCGGGACAGCTCGGCGGTGGGGTGCGACGGCTCGGCGTCGGAGGGCGCCGGCCGCCGCTGCGGGTCAGTCTCGTACTCGGTCATGTATCCACCTTCTCCCCTGCCACTGCAACCAGCCTGGAATCCGCCTGGAAGTTCCCTGAAAGTCACTCCCCCGGGTCGTCCCCGGGGTCCGGAAGCAGGGGAACCCGGACCCGGAAGGTCGCTCCCCCGCCCGGGGTCTCGCCGACCTCCACAGTGCCGTGGTGCGCGGCGACCAGCGCGGCCACGATGGCCAGCCCCAGCCCCGTGCTGGTCATTCCGCCGGCCCGGCGGGTCCGGGCGGCGTCGGCCCGGTAGAAGCGCTCGAACACCCGCTCGGACTGCTCCGGGGAAAGCCCCGGGCCGGTGTCGGCCACCTCCACCACCGCCAGGTTCCCCGGCTCGATACGCAGCCGCAGGGTCACCGAGGCGTCCGGCGGGGTGTGGGTGAGCGCGTTCGTCATCAGGTTGCCGATCACCTGCCGCAGCCGGGCGTCGTCGCCGAGCACCACCAGCGGCCCGGAGCCCGGCTCGATCTCCAGCTCGATGCGCCGGTCCGGGGCCACCACCCGGGCCGCCTGCACGGCGTCGCCGGCCAGCAGCGGCAGCTCCACCGGGGCGAGCGAGAGGGGCCGCTCCCGGTCCAGCCGGGCAAGCAGCAGCAGGTCCTCCACCAACAGCCCCATCCGGGCGGCCTCGTCCTCGATCCGGCGCAGCAGGCCGGCGGTCTCCTCCGGGGCCCGGGCCGCGCCCTGCCGGTACAGCTCGGCGAAACCCCGGATGGTGGTCAGCGGCGTACGCAGCTCGTGCGAGGCGTCCGCGACGAACTGCCGCATCCGCTCCTCCGAGCGCCGGGCCCGCGCCTCGGACGCCTGCGCGGCGGCGGCCGCGTCGCGCGCGCCCGCCTCGGCCGACCGGGCGGCGATCTCCGAGGCGGCGCGGGCGGTGAACGCGGCCTCGATCTGGGCCAGCATGGTGTTCAGCGCCCGGGACAGCCGCCCCAGCTCCGAGGTGGGGCAGGTCCGGCCCTCCTCCGGGTCGGGCACCCGGCGGGTCAGGTCGCCGCCGGCGATGGCGGCGGCGGTGCGCTCTATCTCCACCAGCGGCTTGAGGCTGGTCCGCACGATCGCCGCGCCGATGGAGGCGAGCAGGATCAACACCGCCCCGCCGACCAGGAGGTCTATCCAGATCAGCCGCTTGACCGCCAAGTCGACGTCGGTGAGGTTCTGCGCGATGGCCACCATCTGCCCGTTCGGCAGCTCGGCGTAGAGAATCCGCCAGCGCACCCCGCTGTCGCGGGCCCGCACCATCCGCGGCTCGCCGGCCTGGGCCGCGAAGCCGGCCGCGTCGCTCGGCCAGGTAGGCAGGTCGTCGAGGCGGAACCGGCCCCGGTCGTACTCGGTGACCGACACCGCCCCGGTCCGCGCGTCGGTGGCCACCACCAGGTAGTCGGTGGGCACGATCGACCGCGTGACCTGGGCGGTGATCAGGGTGGTCTCGATGTTGTCCACCGAGGCCTGCAGCTCGCCGTCGACCTGGGCGACCAGGTAGTTACGCAGGAAGTACGTGGTCAGCGAGCTGATCACCAGCAGGGCGACGGCGACCAGCGTCAGCACCGCCGTGACCAGCTTCAGCCGCAGCGGCACGCTCCGCAGTCGTCCCTTCGCCAGCGCGAGGGCGTTCACGCCGCCGGCTTGCGCAGCACGTACCCCACGCCGCGCAGAGTGTGGATCAGCCGGGGCTGGGTGTTGTCGACCTTGCGCCGCAGGTACGAGATGTACGACTCGACGATGTTGTCGTCGCCCCGGAAGTCGTAGTTCCACACGTGGTCGAGGATCTGCGCCTTGGACAGCACCCGGTTGGCGTTGAGCATCAAGTACCGCAGCAGCTTGAACTCGGTCGGCGAGAGCTGCACGCGCTGCCCGGCCCGGTGCACCTCGTGGGTCTCCTCGTCCAGCTCCAGGTCGGCGAAGGTGAGCCGGGACGGGGCCTGGTCACCGTTGGCCGTGCGGCGCAGCACGGCGCGGATGCGGGCCGTGAGCTCCTCCAGGCTGAACGGCTTGGTGACGTAGTCGTCGCCGCCCAGGGTCAGTCCGCGGATCTTGTCGTCCGTGGCGTCCCGGGCCGTCAGGAAGACCACCGGGGTGCGGGTGCCGCCCTCGCGGAGCATCCGGATGACCTCGAAGCCGTCGAGGTCGGGGAGCATCACGTCGAGCACCACCAGGTCGGGGCGGTGGTCCTTGGCGGCGTTCAGCGCGGCGCTCCCGCTGGTCGCGGTGGCCACGTCGAAGCCGGCGAAGCGGAGGCTCGCGGAGAGCAGTTCGAGGATGTTGGGATCGTCCTCGACGACGAGCAGTCGCGCCTCGGTCTGGGTAGCGGCCATGCCGACCATCATCCGCGATGTCACTGCGCCTGCGCTGGGCGGTTGCTGGAAACTCCCTGAGAACTCGGCAAGAGCGGGGCGGAGGCGGTCGTCGCCTGGCGGAGCAGCCGGCGCAGCCCGTCCAGGGCACCGTCGAGGACCCGGATCGCCGCACGGAGCTGGACGTCGTCGAGGCGGCCGGCCCGGACCAGCGCCCCGATCTCGACGGTGAACGCGGCCAGCCGCTGGTCGAGCTCGGCCAGCAGCGGCGACGCGTCGGTGGGGGCGTCCGGCCGCGCCGGGCCCGGGGCAGGCGGGGTCTCCCATCGGGTACGCCGGGACTGCTGCGTCCGCCGGGTCGCCTCGCGCAGCTCTCGCTTGAGGTCACGCACCGAGCCGCGTACCTCGGAGCGGATCTCGTTGGCCAGGGTCGACAGGTCCGCCACCGAGGAGCTGATGTCGGACTCCAGGGTGGCCAGCTCGCCGGCGCGCTGGCGCAGCTCGGCCTGGCCCGCCTCGGTGATCTCGTAGATCTTGCGGCCACCGGCGGCGGTGTGGGTCACCCGCCCCTCGGCCTCCAGCCGCTGGAGCCGGGGATAGATCGTGCCGGCGCTCGGGGCGTAGAGGCCGAGGAAGCGATCTTCCAGCAGGCGGATCAGCTCGTACCCGTGCTTCGGGCCGTCGTCGAGGAGCTTGAGCAGGTAGAGCCGCAGCCGCCCATGGCTGAACACGACCGTCACGGCAGCTCCTCGGCGTCGGCGTCGACCGGGCGGGCGAGCAGCGCGATGCTGCCGGAGGTCGCGGACGCCCAGAGCTTACCGGCGCCGGTGCCGATGACCCCCGCGCTGTCCCGCACGGCACCGAGACCGGACCGCCCGCGCACCTGCGGAAACCCGCTGGCGATCCGGCCGGATGCGGTGTGCGGGTGGACGGCGAGGTCGCTGTCCTCGCGCACCCGGACGGTGATCGCGCCGGAGGCCGCGCTGAGCTGGATCTCGCCGCCGCGCGGATTGTCCAGGTCGCAGGTGATCTCGCCGGAAACGGTGTGCGCGCGGACCGCGCCAACGGCACCGTCGGCGAGAACCACCTCCCCCGAGACGGTTTCCAGGCTCAGGTCGCCGGCCACCCCCAGGGCCTCCACCGGCCCGGAAAAGATCTTCGCGGCGGTACGCCCCCGGAGGCCCACGAGGGTGATCTGCCCCGACGTGACGTCGGCGCGGGTCTCCCGACGCAGGCCCGAGGCGACCAGTGAGCCGTCGACCAGCCCGAGGTCGGCCAACACGTCCGCCGGGACGGCGGTGACCGGCTCGTCGAGGGTGAGCTGCTGCGGGCCGTCGACTGTCCAAGTGGGCATGGCGTCCTCCCGCCCGGGCACGCGCCCCACCGGCGCGCTCCTCGGGAGAAGAGTAACGCGATACATCGCGACCGAACAAGACTGTCGCGTGTGACGGGGACACGTCAGGCCGCCAGGCCGACCTCCCGACCCGGGACCTCCTCCCGCGCAGCGGTCTCCTGCGACAGCGACTGGGCCGCGGCGTCCTCCCTGAGCGGCCGGGCCGCCGCGTCCTGCGACAGCAGCCGGGCCGCGGTGTCCTCCCGCAGCAGCCGGGCCGCGGTGTCCTCCCGCAACAGCCGGGCCGCCGGGAACGGCACGACCGGGGCGGCGGCCTGCGGCGGTACGAGGTGAACCGCCGACTCCGCGATCCGGGCGAGCCGCCGCCGGTCCGCGTCCCGCCCCGGGTGCAGCGCGGCGGTGGCCGTGACCGTCACCGTCAGGCCCCGGGTGGCGAGCACCCGCCAGAGCGACCGCCCCAGTGTCTCCGCCCCGAGGAAGGCCCCCGCGGTCGTCGGCACACCGGCAGTGGCAGCGGCGCTTGCGGCGGCAGCGGTCAGGCCGTAGCCGATCCGGACCGGGACGACCGGCGCGCCGGCGTCGACCGCCGCCTGGAACACCGCCGGGCGGAACCCGCCGCCCGGCCGGCACCCGAGGGCCGCGCCGCACCAGGTCGTACCCTCCGGAAAGACCGCGACCGGGTGACCGGCCCGCAGCGCGGCGGCGACCCGGTGCACGGTGGCGGGCAGCGCGCGGGGCCGCGCGCGGTCCACGAAGAGGGTGCCCGCCGCGGCCGCCAGCGGCCCGACCAGCGGCCAGGCCCGCACCTCGCGCTTGGCCAGCACCCGGGCCGGGGCCACGGCCAGCAGCGCGAGCACGTCCAGCCACGAGGCGTGATTGGCGACCACGAGCGCAGGCCGGCGGGGCAGCCGGCCCCGGACCACCAGCCGCACGCCGAACGCCCGGGCGGTTCCCCGGGCCCAGCCGCGCAGCGCGGCCCGCCGCTCCCGGGCCGGCAGCGCCGGCAGCAGCACGGCCAGCCCCGCGCCGGCCACCAGCATCACGAGTACGGCGACCAGCCGGCCGAGCCGGTGCGCGACCGGCGCGGCGGGGGTCTCTCCCGGCCCGGGCAGGCAGCCCGCCCCGCAGCCGGAGACCGGTCGCCAGAGGTCGTGGCGGGCGGTCACCGGTCGACCCCGCCACCGAGGAAGTGGCGCAGGTAGCGCGGGTTCATCCGGTCCAGCGAGAAGATCACGTAGAAGTCGGCGACCCGGAAGTCCGGGTCGTACGCCGGCTCGCCCGCCACCCAGGCACCAAGCCGCAGGTACCCGCGCAGCAGCGGCGGAACCACGGCCCGGCCGGCCGGTGCCGGGGCGCCGGGGACGGCCGGCCCCCCGACCGGCGGGCTGGCAGCCGGCGGCGACACGACAGGCGGGGCAGCGGGCGGGCCGACCACAGGCGGCTCGGCGAACCAGGGCCGCAGCGGCCGGACCCGCAGCGGCGGCGGGGCCAGATGCCGGGCCCGGACATGGTCCCAGACGCCGGCGACGAGCCGCCCACCGTCTTCGACCGGGACCGAGGCGCAGCCGCCCAGCCAGCGCGACCCGCGCAGGTGCAGGTAGCGGGTGATGCCGGTCCACATCAGGTTGATCACCGCGCCGGAGCGGTGATCCGGGTGGACACAGGACCGGCCGGCCTCCACCAGGACGTCCCGGAGCGGGTCGAGCGCGGTCAGGTCGAACTCGGCCTCCGCGTACCGGCGGGTGGTCCGTCCGGGCGGCAGCAGGCGGTACGTCCCGACCACCTCGCCGGTGCGCTCCTCGCGGACGATCAGGTGGTCGCAGTAGGGGTCGAGGTCGTCGGCGTCCAGGCCGGCCGGCCCGGGGCGCAGGGTGGCCCCGAGTTCGGTGGCGAAGACGTTGTGGCGCAGGCGCTGCGCGGCCGCGACCTGGCGGGGGTCGTCGGCGATCGACACGGTGTATCCGCTGGTCGTCAGGGGAACGCCAGCGACGGGCAGAACGGCCATGAGCACTGTGTAGGTGCCCCGGATGCCGCCAGCAGGGACGACCGGTGTCGATCCGGTGAACGCCACCGGGCAGACTTTCCCACCCTCCCCCGCAACCTCACCCTGGCCGTCTGGCCGTCTGGCCAGCCGGCCGGACGGCGAGAAGGGGACCCTTCTATACCGCAGGCGTCAACAAGGGCTATACCGCAGGCGTCAACAAGGGGCCCTTCCTTGCACAGCGGGCGGGCGTGCGAGGCTGCGCGGCGGAGGTGCGCATGATCATCCCCGCGAAATTCAACGGGCCGCCCGGATCGGGCAACGGCGGTTGGTGCGCCGGTGTCTTCGCCGCCGCGTCCGGGCTCGGCGGCGTCGTCGAGGTGACGCTGCGGCAGCCGCCGCCGCTGGAGACCCCGCTGGCCCTCGACGGCGGCGAGGTCCGCGACCCGGACGGCGGGCTGATCGCCCAGGTGCGCGGCGTCGACGAGGTTCCGCAGGTGGTGCCCCCGGTGGACGCCGACACGGCGCGGGCCGCCTCGGCGGCGTACCCGGGGCTGGTGGACCATCCGTTCCCCGGCTGCTTCGTCTGCGGGCCGGACCGGACCGACGGGCTGCGGATCTTCCCCGGCCGGCTGCCGGACGGGCGGACCGCCGCGCCGTTCACCGCCCCGGCCGAGGTGAGCACCGCCACGGTCTGGGCGGCGCTGGACTGCCCCGGGGGCTGGGCCGTGATCGGCCCGGGCCGGCCGTACGTGCTGGGCCGGATCGCCGCCGTGCTGGACGGGCTGCCGGCCCCCGGCGACGAGTGCGTGGTGATTGGCGTGGCCGACGGCACGTGGGGACGCAAGGCAGTGGTCAGGACCAGCCTGTACGCCCCGGACGGCCGACTGCTGGGCCGGGCCGTGGCCGCCTGGATCGCCCTGCCCGGGGCGTGACAAGCGGCCGGGAGCAGCCCCGCCGCACACCGGCCGGGGACGGCCTCGTCCCTGGGGAGGACCTGCTCCTGCCTGAGATGGAGACGAGCGTAGGTATCGCACCTGATTGACCTGGTTGCGCGGCCTTGCCAGGCTGTGCGACGGCGCGTGCGCAACTGCGCCACACACGTCGGCGCGCTCCGCGCGCCGCGCACGGGAGGAGAGCAATGTCTGACGGGCAGCGAAGCCCCAGAACCGGCGGCGGTCAGATCGTGGTGTCCGGCCTGACGAAGCAGTACAAGAACGTCCGGGCGGTCGACAATCTGTCGTTCACGGTCGAACCGGGGCGGGTCACCGGCTTCCTCGGCCCCAACGGTGCCGGCAAGACCACCACGCTGCGCATGTTGCTGAACCTGGTCACCCCGACCGGCGGCACGGCGACCATCGGCGGCCACCGCTACGCGGACCTGGCCGACCCGCTGCGCCACGTCGGGGCGGTGCTGGAGGCGTCCAGCGCGCACAAGGGCCGCACCGGCGTGAACCACCTGCGCGTGATCTGCGCGGCGGCCGGTCTGCCGAAGTCACGCGCCGACGAGGCACTGGCTCTGGTCGGGCTCACGCCGGCGGCGAAGCGCAAGTTCAAGGGCTACTCGCTGGGCATGAAGCAGCGCCTCGGCATCGCCGCCGCGATGCTCGGCGATCCCCGGGTGCTGATCCTCGACGAGCCGGCGAACGGGCTCGACCCCGAGGGCATCCGGTGGATGCGCGGCTTCCTCAAGGGGCTGGCCCTCGAGGGCCGTACGGTGCTGGTCTCCAGTCACCTGCTGTCGGAGATGCAGTTGCTCGCCGACGACGTGGTGATCATCGCGGCCGGCAAGCTGGTCCGGCAGGGGCCGGTCGAGCAGGTGCTCGGCTCCATGGCGCAGAGCGACGGCCGGGTGCGGGTACGCACCCCGCAGGCCGACGAGCTGGTCGCGGCGCTGCGCAAGCAGTCGGCGACGGTGGAGACCGGCGAGCACGGCGTGCTGCTGGTCAGTGGGGCGGACGCCCCGGCCATCGGCAAGGTCGCCCTGGCCGCCGGAGTGGAGCTGCACGAACTGACCCCGGAGCGACCCGACCTGGAACGGGTCTTCCTGGAGCTGACGGCCGGAAAGGCGGGCATCCGATGAACCTCGTCCGATCCGAGCTGATCAAGATCCGCACCACCAACACGTGGTGGCTGCTGGCCATCGGGGCGTTCCTCTCCATCGTCCTGGCCTTCGCCCTGAACGCCTGGATCGCCAGTCAGGCGCTTAGCGGCAATGGCGAGAATGTCGGACTCAACGGTGATGCCGCCTCCCCGGAGGCGCAGGCGGCGAACATCTATACCTCCGGCCAGTACCTCGGCCTGATGTTCGTAATGCTCATTGGCATTCTCATGGTCACCAACGAGTTCTTCCACCAGACCGCGACCACCACCTTCCTGGCCACGCCCCGACGCACCTCGGTGATCGTCAGCAAGCTCCTCGCCGCAAGCACGCTGGGCTTCGCGTTCTGGCTGGTGACCACGCTGATCGACCTGGGCGCGGGTGCGATGTTCCTTGCGCTCAACGACCACGGCACCCAGCTGGGCGAGTGGGAGGTTCAACGGGCGCTGCTACTCAACCTGCTCGCGTACGCCATCTGGACCGTCCTCGGGGTGGGTATCGGCACGCTGATCACCAACCAGCTTGGCGCAGTGATCACGGCCTCCGTCCTGTACCTGGTCGGCACTCAGGTAGTGGGCGTGCTCTTCCTGCTACTCGCCAACTGGCTGGACAACATGGCACTGGTCAAGTGGCAGGTGATCTGGCCCGCTGCCGCGTCCACCATCATGATCAGCGGAGGCGAGTCCGAGATGGCTCCCGCTTGGTGGGTCGGCGCCTTGGTGTTGATGGCGTATGCCCTGACCAGTGGCATCATCGGCGTCCTGATCACGCGCAGGCGAGACATCTCCTGACCGACTCCAGAGGGCGGTCACCTGCCCGCCACGGCGATCCGTCGCGGCGGGCAGGCCGCCTCCGCTCGGTCGTCAACGCAACACGCAGCGCTGACCGAACTTCTGGCATCTTCTGTGAAACCGACCACGGGCCGGAGCCGGAAATGCCTAGCGTATTCCTACGGCGTAGCCTGGGAGCCGTCCCCGCCCGCCCCCTCAATCGGGGCGACGACGGACACCGCGTGACACACAAACCCGCGTGAAAGAGGCGATTACCGGCCGTGTCGACCCAGCAGACTTCGCAGGAGAACCCACTGGCGGGTTTCGGCCCGAACGAGTGGATCGTCGAGGAGATGTACCAGCGGTACCTCGCCGACCCAAGCAGCGTCGATTCGGCCTGGCACGACTTCTTCGCCGACTACCGTCCGGCACCGGGTGCCGCCACACCGCGCCCGGCCAGCCACGGCGCGAAGGGCACGCCGGAGCCGGCCGGGCAGCAGGAGGCCGCCGCCGTCGCCCAGCCGGCCAAGAAGGTTGAGCCGGCCCCCGCCGGGAAGACCCCGGCCGCGCAGCCCGCCGCGCCGAAGCCGGCCGTGTCCGGGACGGAGCAGGCCGCGAAGCCCGCCGCGCCGGCCGCGAAGCCCGCCCCGGCCCCGGCCGCCGCGAAGACGGCGCCCGCGAAGGCCACGCCGGCCACCAAGGCCGCACCGGCGAAGCCGGCCGTTGCCGGCCCGCAGACCACCCCGCTGCGCGGCGTCGCCGCGAAGATCGTCCAGAACATGGACGCCTCGCTGGGCGTGCCGACCGCGACGAGCGTGCGCGCCGTCCCGGCCAAGCTGCTGGTCGACAACCGGATTGTGATCAACAATCACCTCGCCCGCGGGCGCGGTGGCAAGGTCAGCTTCACCCACCTGATCGGGTACGCGATGGTCCGGGCGCTCGTCGAGCACCCGGAGATGAACAACTCCTTCGCCGAGGTCGACGGCAAGCCGGCGATGGTCCGTCCCGAGCACGTCAACCTGGGCATCGCGATCGACCTGGCCAAGCCCGACGGCAGCCGCAACCTGGTGGTGCCGTCCATCAAGGGCTGCGAGACGATGGACTTCCGGCAGTTCTGGCAGGCGTACGAGGACGTGGTCCGGCGTGCCCGCCGCAACGAGCTGACGATGGAGGACTACTCCGGCACCACGATCTCGCTGACCAACCCGGGCGGCATCGGCACGGTGCACTCGATCCCACGCCTGATGACCGGGCAGAGCGCCATCATCGGCGTGGGCGCGATGGAGTACCCGGCGCCGTACCAGGGGATGAGCGAGGCCACCCTCGCCGAGCTGGCGGTCAGCAAGATCATCACGCTCACCAGCACGTACGACCACCGGATCATCCAGGGCGCGCAGTCCGGCGAGTTCCTCAAGGTCATGCACGAGCTGCTGCTCGGCGAGCACGGCTTCTACGACCAGATCTTCACCTCGCTGCGCATCCCGTACGAGCCGGTGCGCTGGATGCAGGACGTGGCCGTCAACTCCGAGGGCCAGATCAACAAGACCGCGCGGGTGCACGAACTGATCCACGCGTACCGGGTGCGCGGCCACCTGATGGCCGACACCGACCCGCTGGAGTTCAAGATCCGCAAGCACCCGGACCTGGACGTCCTCCAGCACGGGTTGACCCTGTGGGACCTGGACCGGGTCTTCCCGGTCAACGGCTTCGCCGGCCGGCAGCGGATGAAGCTGCGCGACATCCTCGGCGTGCTGCGCGACTCGTACTGCCGCCGGGTCGGCGTGGAGTACATGCACATCCAGGACCCGGAGGAGCGGCGCTGGATCCAGGAGCGGATCGAGCGCAAGTACGAGAAGCCCACCTCCGACGAGCAGAAGCACGTGCTCAACCGGTTGAACGCCGCCGAGGCGTTCGAGACCTTCCTCCAGACCAAGTACGTCGGCCAGAAGCGCTTCTCGCTGGAGGGCGGCGAGTCGCTGATCCCGCTGCTCGGCGAGGTGCTGGAGTCCTCCGCCGAGGCGGGACTCGACGAGGTCGTCATCGGCATGGCCCACCGGGGCCGGCTCAACGTGCTGGCCAACATCGTCGGCAAGCCGTACGAGAAGATCTTCTCGGAGTTCGAGGGGCACCTCGACCCGCGCTCCACGCAGGGCTCGGGCGACGTGAAGTACCACCTCGGCCAGAACGGCAAGTTCACCACCCCCGACGGCGAGCACTCCGTCAAGGTGTCGGTGGTGGCGAACCCGTCGCACCTGGAGGCCGTCGACCCGGTGCTGGAGGGCATCGTCCGGGCCAAGCAGGACCGGATCGACCTCAAGCTGGAGGGGTACACGGTGCTGCCGCTGGCGGTGCACGGTGACGCCGCCTTCGCCGGGCAGGGTGTGGTCGCCGAGACGCTCAATTTGTCGCAGCTACGCGGTTACCGCACCGGCGGCACGGTGCACGTGGTGGTCAACAACCAGGTCGGCTTCACCACCGCCCCCGAGCACTCCCGCTCCAGCCTCTACAGCACCGACGTGGCCCGGATGATCGAGGCCCCGATCCTGCACGTCAACGGCGACGACCCCGAGGCCGTGGTCCGGGTCGCCCGGCTGGCGTTCGAGTACCGGCAGGCGTTCAACAAGGACGTCGTGATCGACATGGTCTGCTACCGCCGGCGTGGGCACAACGAGGGCGACGACCCGTCGATGTCCAACCCGCAGATGTACAAGATCATCGACTCGAAGCGGTCGGTCCGCAAGCTGTACACCGAGGAGCTGATCGGCCGGGGCGACATCACCGTGGAGGACGCGGAGGAGCTGCTGCGCGACTACCAGGCACAGCTTGAGCGGGTCTTCAAGGCCACCCGGGACGCCGCCTCCGCGCCGAAGCAGGCGGCCCGGCCGCCCCGCGAGGACGAGCCGGAGCCGCAGGTGAAGACCGCTACCAGCGCCGAGGTCGTCAAGGCCGTCGGCGAGGCCCACACCAACCTGCCGGAGGGCTTCACCCCGCACAAGCGGATCCAGCAGCTACTCGACCGGCGGGCGAAGATGTCCGTCGAGGGCAACATCGACTGGGGCTACGGCGAGATCATCGCGTTCGGCTCGCTGCTGCACGACGGGGTCACCGTCCGGCTCGCCGGACAGGACTCCCGCCGGGGCACGTTCGTGCAGCGGCACGCCTCGGTGGTGGACGCACGCACCGGCGACGACTACCTGCCGCTGAAGTCACTCACCGCCGACGGCGAGCGGTCCCGGTTCTTCGTGCACGACTCGCTGCTTTCCGAGTACGCCGCAATGGGCTTCGAATACGGCTACTCGGTGGAGAACGTCAACGCGCTGGTCTGCTGGGAGGCCCAGTTCGGCGACTTCGTCAACGGCGCGCAGTCGGTGATCGACGAGTTCATCTCCTCCGGCGAGGTGAAGTGGGGCCAGCGCTCAGCCGTCACCCTCCTGCTGCCGCACGGCCACGAGGGCCAGGGCCCGGACCACACCTCCGGCCGCCCGGAGCGGTTCCTCCAGCTCTGCGCCGAGGACAACATGCGGGTGGCCGTCCCGACCACCCCGGCGAACTACTTCCACCTGCTGCGCCGCCAGGCCCTGTCGCCGAAGCGCAAGCCGCTGGTGGTGTTCACGCCGAAGTCGCTGCTGCGGCACAAGCTCTGCGTCTCCGGTGTCGAGGACTTCACCACTGGCACCTTCGCCCCGGTGCTGGCCGACCAGGCGGCCCCGGCCCCGGATCGGGTGAAGCGGGTGCTGCTCTGCTCGGGCAAGGTCTACTACGACCTGTTCCAGGCCCGCGCCGAGCGGGGCGTCACCGACACCGCGATCCTCCGGATGGAGCAGCTCTACCCGCTGCCCGTCGAGGAGATCCGGGCCGCGCTCGCGCAGTACCCGAACGCCGAGGACTTCGCCTGGGTGCAGGAGGAGCCGGCCAACCAGGGCGCGTGGAGCTTCGTCGCGCTCAACCTGTTGGAACACCTCAGCGAGGTCCGGCTGCGTCGCATCTCCCGCCCCGCCGCCGCCGCCCCGGCGGTCGGCTCGGCCAAGATGCACGAGGTCGAGCAGAACAAGCTGATCGAGGCGGCCCTGCCCCGCCCGTGATTTGACCGCACCGCCGCGCACCGGGGCAGCGACCGTCACCGACGGGCCGCTGCCCCGGCTGGCGTCGGCGGACCACCCGGCCCGGCCGCACGGCGGGCCCCGGAACGAGGACGCACCCGATGTACTTCACCGACCGTGGCATCGAGGAACTGGTCGAGCGGCGGGGCGAGGAACAGGTGAGCGTGGAGTGGCTGGGCGAGCGCCTGCGCGACTTCGTGGACCTCAACCCCGAGTTCGAGACGCCGATCGAACGCTTCGCCACCTGGCTCGCCCGCCTCGACGGCCCCGACGACGACTGACGACGCCGACGACTGGCGCCCCTGCCCGCCCGGGTCCAAGGACCCGGGCGGGCAGGGGTGCGATCTTGTAGCGTGGGGGCGTGGCCCGGAGCGTGTATCTGACCAGCGTCGGTTCCGGCGGGGGCAAGTCGACGATCGCACTCGGCCTCGCCGAGCTGCTCTCCCGGCAGGTCGAGCGGATCGGCGCGTTCCGGCCGCTGGTCCCCGCGGCCGGCACCGACCCCATCCTCGCCCTGCTCACCGAGCGGTACCGGATGGACCTGCCAACGGCCGACCTGTCCGGCGCCACGTACGCACAGGCGAGCGCGCTGGTCGCCGACGGCCGGCGGGAGGAACTGATCTCCCGGATCGTCGAGCGGTACCGGGACGTCGAACGGCGCTGCCCGGCGGTGGTCGTGGTGGGCAGCGACTTCGCCGACGGCGGCGACGGGACGGGCCCCCGCGAGCCGGCGTTCAACGCCCGGCTGGCCATCGAGTTCGGCAGCGTGGTGGTGCCCGTGGTCGACGGCATCGGGCAGGGGCCGGAGGCGATCGCGGCGGCGACGCGCAGGGCGTACCACGATCTGGTGGACCTGGGCGCGACGGTGCTGGCGGTGATCGCCAACCGGGTGCCGGGGCCGATGACGCTGCCCGACCTGCCCGTCCCCGCGTACGCGATCCCGGAGGTGCCGACCGTGTCGGCGCCGACGGTGGCCGAGGTGGCGGCGGCGCTCGGCGCGACCCTGCTCTCCGGCGACGACGCCGCGCTCGGCCGGGACGTGCTCGACTTCGTCGTCGGCGCGGCGCACGTGCCGACCCTGCTGGACCACCTGACCGAGGGCGCGCTGGTGATCACCCCGGGCGACCGGGCGGACCTGCTGGTGGCGGCGAGCGCCGCGCACGTGGCCGGTCAGGTCTCCGTCGCCGGGCTGGTGCTCACCCTCGGCGAGCAGCCCGACCCGAGGGCGATGCGCCTGGTCGAGGGGCTCAACACCGGGCTCGCGGTGCTCTCGGTGCCCAGCGACAGCTACGACACGGTGGCCGCGTCCAGCCGGATCGAGGGCCGGCCCAGCGTGGCCCACCCGCGCAAGGTCGAGGCCGCGCTCGGCGCGTTCGAGAGCTGCGTCGACACCGTCGACCTGGCCCGTCGGCTGCGGGTCAGCCGCTCCGAGCGGGTCACCCCACTGATGTTCGAGTACGACCTGATCGACCGGGCCCGGGCCACCCGCCGCCGCCTGGTGCTGCCCGAGGGGGCCGAGGAGCGCATCCTGCGCGCCACGGAGATCCTGCTGCGCCGGGGCGTGGCCGAACTGACCCTGCTCGGCCGCCCCGACGACATCGCCCGGCGCACCCGGGAGCTGGGCATCGACATCGCCGGCGCGTCTGTCGTCGACCCGGCGAGCAGCCCGTGGCGCGACGAGTTCGCCGAGGCGTACGCGAAGCTGCGCGCCCACCGGGGCATGACCGCCGAGCTGGCCCACGACATCGTGGCCCAGCCGAACTACTTCGGCACGATGATGGTGCACACCGGGCACGCCGACGGGATGGTCTCCGGGGCCACCCACACCACCGCCGCCACCATCCGCCCCGCCTTCGAGATCATCCGCACGGTGCCGGGGGTCTCGGTGGCATCCAGCGTCTTCTTCATGCTGCTCGCCGACCGGGTGCTCGTCTACGGCGACTGCGCCGTCAACCCCGACCCGGACGCCGCCCAACTCGCCGACATCGCCATCTCCTCGGCCGACACCGCCGCCCGGTTCGGCATCGAGCCCCGGGTGGCGATGCTGTCGTACTCGACCGGGGACTCGGGAACCGGGGCCGATGTGGAGAAGGTCGCCGCCGCCACCCGGCTGGTCCGCGAGCGGCGGCCGGAGCTGCTGGTCGAGGGCCCGATCCAGTACGACGCGGCGATCGACCCGAGGGTCGCGGTCACCAAGCTGCCCGACAGCGCGGTCGCCGGGCGGGCGACGGTGTTCATCTTTCCGGACCTGAACACGGGCAACAACACGTACAAGGCGGTGCAGCGCTCGGCCGGGGCGGTGGCCGTGGGTCCGGTGATGCAGGGCCTACGCCGCCCGGTCAACGACCTGTCCCGGGGCGCGACCGTCCCGGACATCGTCAGCACCGTCGCCATCACCGCCATCCAGGCCGCCGGGGAGTCGTCATGAGTCGGGTGCTCGTCCTCAACTGCGGTTCGTCGTCGGTGAAGTACCGGCTCTACGACGGCGAGGAGGTCCTTCGAAAGGGCGCCGTCGAGCGGGTCGGCGAGCCGGGCGGCGGGCCGGCCGACCACGAGACGGCGGTCCGGGAGATCCTCGACGGGCTCGACCAGCTCGATCCGACCGGGCTGACCGGGCTGACCGCCGTCGGGCACCGGGTGGTGCACGGCGGGCGGCGCTTCGCCGAGCCGGTGCTGGTCGACGACGCCGTGTTCGCGGCGATCGAGGAGCTGGTCCCGCTCGCGCCGCTGCACAACCCCGCCAACCTCGCCGGCATCCGGGTCGCCCGCGAGGCGCTGCCCGGGGTGCCGCAGGTCGCCGTCTTCGACACCGCGTTCCACCACACCCTGCCCGAGGCCGCCGCCACCTACGCGATCGACCGGGACACCGCCCGGCGGTACGACATCCGCCGGTACGGCTTCCACGGCACCTCCCACGCGTACGTCTCCCGACGCACGGCGGAGCTGCTGGGCCGGCCGTACGCGGAGCTGAACACGATCACCCTGCACCTGGGCAACGGCGCGAGCGCCTGCGCGGTGGCCGGCGGGCACAGCGTGGCCACCTCGATGGGGATGTCCCCGCTGGAGGGCCTCGTGATGGGCACCCGCAGCGGCGACCTCGACCCGACGGTCATCTTCCACCTGCGCCGCGAGGCCGGCATGGGCATCGACGAGATCGACGACCTGCTCAACCACCGCAGCGGCCTGCTCGGCCTCGCCGGGGTCAACGACGTGCGCGAGGTGCTGGCCCGCCGCGACGCCGGGGACCCGGCCGCCACGCTCGCCCTCGACGTCTACACCCGCCGGATCACCGGCTACGTCGGGGCGTACTACGCCCTGCTCGGCCGGGTGGACGCGGTCACCTTCACCGCCGGGGTGGGCGAGCACGCGGCCGGCGTCCGGGCCGCCGCGCTGGCCGGCCTGGGACGGCTCGGCATCGCCGTCGACCCGGCGCGCAACGACGGCGACGGCGACCGGGTGATCTCCCCGGCGGGCGCGGAGGTCGCCGTCTGCGTGATCGGCACCGACGAGGAGCGTGAAATCGCCCGCGAGGCCCGCACCGTGGCCGAGGCCGCCACAGCGGACTGGGGCGACCCGCCGGGACGCAGACCGTAGGCGGCGGACTCGATGCGGCGCGGACCCTATGCGGCGCAGACCGTCACGGCAAATGCGCAAGGCCGCCGGCAGGCTGCCGGCCGCTCAGCTCCCCGCCAGCCAGGCGACGGCGGCCACCAGCAGCACCACGGCCACCGCGATGCCGGCGACCAGCGGGGCCCGCGACGCCGGGGCGGCCTTGGCAGCGGCCTCCGGCGCGTGGGCGAAGGCCCGGAACTGCTCGGTGTTGCCGCTCGGATCCACGTACTTGTCAGACATGGCCAGACCCTAGCCAAGGCGGTCCACCCCGCACGTCCCCGCGCGGCCGACGCGCCGCAGGACCGCCGGATCGGCGGAGCCGCCCCGGCCGGGCGGCGTTGCCACCGGTCCGGACGGCGGGGCCGCCGGGCACGCCGGGCCGCCTACCGTGAAGGCGTGCAGGTACGCCGGCTGGTCGCCGCGATGATGACGGCGCTGCTGGCCGGCTGCGGCACGGCCACGGCCGCCCCGGCGACGGCCCCGGCGGCCGGCCCCGCCCCGGCGACGGCGTACCCGGTCGGGGTGCGCACCTTCACCCTCGACCCGGGTGGCGCGCGCCCGCTGCCGGTGACCGTCTGGTATCCGGCCACCCCGGACGGGGTCGCCCCCGGCCGCTTCCCCGTCGTCGTGTTCAGCCACGGGCTGGACAGCCTCCCCGCCCTGCACGCCCCGCTGACCCGCCGGTGGGCCGCCGCCGGTTTCGTGGTCGCCGCGCCGGCGTACCCGCACACCCGGCGCGGGGCGATCCGGTTCACCCGCGCCGACGTACGCCACCAGCCGGCCGACGGGTGGCGGCTGATCCGGCACCTGGTGCGCCTCGACGCCCGCCGGGGCGACCCGCTCGCCGGTCACCTGGACGTCGCCCGGTTCGCCGCCGCCGGCCACTCGGCGGGCGGCTTCACCACCGCCGGGATGCTCACCTCCGGGCGCTCGCCCCGGCTGCGGGCGGGCATCGTGATCGCCGGGGGCGGCCTGGCCGGTGCGTTCGCCGGGCCGGCCGCGCCGGTGCTGTTCGTGCACGGCGACGCCGACCCGATCGTCGGGGTGGCCGTCGGCCGGGCCGCGTACGCCCGCACGCCCGGAGCGGCCGCGTTCCTCACCGTCACGGCGGGCGACCACGGGACGTACCTGGTCCCCGGCCGCCCCGGTTTCGCCCAGGTCCTCGCCACCACGACGGACTTCCTGCGCTGGTCCCTGTACGGCGACCCGGCCGCGCTGCGC
>NZ_SMKJ01000130.1:0-17740 GCF_004348615.1 Micromonospora sp. KC207 | reverse complement strand
CCCACCCCCCACCGCGCGCGAAGCGGGCCGCCCGGGAGGCCGAGCGCGCCGCCCGTGCCGAGCGGGCCCGGCAGCGCCGGATGCTGGAACGGGAACTGGCGCGGGCGCGTACCGACCAGGAGCGGGCCGAGGCGGAGCTGGCCGGCGCGGTGGAGGCCGAGCACGACGGTGCCGAGGAACTGGCCGGCATCGAGCGGTCGCTGGCCGAGCTGGAGCGATCGCGCGCAGAGACCGAGCAGGAACTCAGCCGGCGGAAGCTGGCCCGGCGGGCGGCGGAACGGGCCGTCACCGCCGCCCAGCGCCGCACCGGCGAAATCGAGGGGGCGATCGAGGCGGTCGACGCCGAAGACGGGGCTGCCACGGAAGGCCCCGGCGGGGCAGACTGAACCCGATGACGCCGGAGCAGGTCGCCGCCGCGAGCAAGCCGTTGGTGCTGGAGCTCGGGGAGATGTTCGCCCGCTGCCCGGCCACCCTGCACCGGGCCCGTCTGCTGGGCATCTCCGGCTGGGCCTTCCACATCGCCGGCCGGGCCGGGGTGCTCGGCGACGTCCAGGCCGCCACGGTGAGCGCGGCCCTCGGCTTCGTCGCCCCCGACGCGGTCGCCGACGGGTGGGACGCCGCCGCCCGTGTGCACGGTCCGCTGGAGGTGGCCACGGCGAACCTGGCCGAGTGCTGCCGGTGGGGCAGCGAGCACCTGACCGCCGTGCCCGGCGTGACCCTTCTGGCGACGCTGCTGCACCGGGTGGTCGACGCCGCGGACTCCAGCGGGATGCCACTCTTTGCCGCCTGGCGGGCCGTGCCGCCGCCGGACGACTCCCCGGGGGCCCGTGCCGCCGCCGGGCTGCTGCTGCTTCGGGAGCACTTCGCCGGGGCGTACCTGCTGGCGGTGCGGGCCGGCGGGATGACGCCGCTGGAGGCGGTGCTGGCCGGGCCGGAGGGGGAGGCCGGGGCGCTAACCTGCGGCTGGCCGCCGCCGTACCCCCGGGTCGGGCCGCTGGTGCGCCGCCGGCTGTGGGCGGAGGCGGTGACCGACCGGCTGGTGTCGACCGGATTCCGGGCGCTCACGCCGGCCGAGGGCACCGAGCTGCTCGACCTGCTGACCACCGCGCGCGCCGTGGTGCAAGGAAGGGCCCCCTACTAACGCCTGGGGTAGAGAAGGGTTCCCCTCTCACCGGCGAGCCCGCGCGGCGGCGGGGGCAGGGCGCCGCGCGGGGTGAAAATGAGGGGCGCGGGACCGAGGTGGCTGCCAGGATCGCCCCGTGACTCTTCCCGCTGACTGGGCGGCGCGCCGCCCCGCCCTCGACGACGTCCCTGGGATCCTCGCCGTCGTGCACGCCGCAGACACCTTCGCGATCGGCCACCCGGACTTCGACGCCGAGGACGTCAAGGCCGCCCTGACGGCCCCCTTCTTCGACCCGGTGCGCGACTCCTGGCTGGTCAGCGACCCGCAGGGCCGGCCCGTCGCCTGGTCGGTGGTGGACAACCCGACCGGGGTGGGCCGGGAGTTCGTCGACGTCCTCGTCGACCCGGAGCGCGCCGAGGCGGTACGCGCCCCGCTGCTCGCCCTGATGCTGGACCGGGTCGCCGAGCGGGCCGCCGAGCGGGGCCTGCCCGCGCTGACCGTCCGCGCCTCGGCCTACGCGCCGGAGACCCGCTGGGCGACGGAGCTGACCGAGGCCGGTTTCAGCCGGGTGAAGCGGTACGTACGGATGAGTCGTGACCTGGCCGGACTGGACGCCGAGCCGCCGCCCCCACCCGGGGTGACGGTCCGGCCGCTGCGCGCCGGCGACGAGGACGATCTGCGCCTGTTCCACCGGATCTTCGACACGGCGTTCCGGGACACCCCGGACTACGAGCCGGCCGGGTACGACCACTGGCGGGAGCGGCTGCCCGCGTACGACAGGACCTGGGACGAGTGGTTCGTCGCCGAGGTCGACGGGGAGCCGGCCGGCGCGTTGCAGTCGTCCGACCAGGCGCTGGAACAGGACTCGGGCTGGGTGCGGACCCTGTCGGTGCTGCCGAAGTACCGGCGGCACGGGGTCGGCGCCGCGCTGCTGTGGCGGGCCTTCACGGTCTACGCGGCGAAGGGGCGGCGGCACGTCGGCCTCGGCGTCGACCTGGCCAACCCGACCTCCCCGGCGACGCTCTACCGCTCGGTGGGGCTGCGCGAGATGCGCTGGACCGACATGTACGAGCGCACCGTCCCCGCCGCCACGGCGGTGTGACGGGCGCGACGACGGTGTGTGACAGGCGACCCCCGGCGGGGGCCGCCGTGCGGCCCCGTCCCGGGCGGAGCAGACTGGGGATGTGGGAGACGCGCTACGCCGACGCCGTGCCGGTGGGGCGGGACCGCAGCTCGCTGACGTAGTCGTCGGGCGCGCCCGCCTTCTCGGCGGCGTTGGCGATCTCCGACAGATACCACGCCGTCGGCAGGCCGCCCTCGTACCCGTCGAAGACGTAGACCCACGCGGTCACGTCGCCGTCGAGGGTGGAGACGCGGACGTGCAGCTTGCGGTACGTCCCGGAGGCCACCCCCTCGATCTCGTCGAGCTGGACGGCGTCGTACGGGTGGATGTCGTAGAGCGCCACGAACACCCGATCACCGAAGGACTCGACGATGGTGCTGACCGCGCCCTCCCAGCCGATCGCGCCCTCGCCCGCGAAGGTGAGCCGCCAGCCCTCCAGCCAGCCGACGCCGACCATCGGGGAGTGCGGGCAGTAGGCACGCATCCGGGCGGGGTCCAGGTTTGAGCCGTAGGCGGCGTAGTGACGCACGGCGATGACGATAGCCCGGCGGACGGCTGGGGGAGAATACGACGGTGCGTGTCGGACGCGTCGGGGAGAAGAAAGTCACTGTGAGCACGGACGAGGGGCGATAGCTGTGAGCCAGATCGTGATCATCGGCGGGGGGCCGGCCGGGTACGAGGCGGCCCTGGTCGCCGCCCAGTTGGACGCTGATGTCACCGTGGTGGAGGCCGAGGGGGCCGGCGGTGCCTGCGTGCTGTCGGACTGCGTACCGTCGAAGACGTTCATCGCCAGCTCGGAGGTGGTCACCGGGTACCGGGACACCGAGGAGTTCGGGGTGCACTCCGACGGGCTGGAGGCGGTCACCGTCGACGCCCGGGCCGTGCACGATCGGGTCAAGCGGCTCGCCCTGGCCCAGTCCGCCGACATCCACGCGAAGCTGGTGAAAGCCGGCGTCACCTTCGTGGCCGGCACGGCCCGGCTCGGCGAGGACATGCTGGGCCACACCCACCGCGTCGTCGTCACGCCGGCCGACGGCTCCGCGAAGCACTCGATCGACGCGTCGACCGTGCTGGTCGCCACCGGCGCCACCCCCCGCCAGCTCCCCACGGCCGTGCCGGACGGCGAGCGCATCCTGACCTGGCGGCAGGTGTACGACCTGCCGCACCTGCCCGAGCACCTGATCGTCGTCGGCTCCGGAGTCACCGGTGCCGAGTTCGCCAGCGCGTACCTGGCCATGGGGGTCCCGGTCACCCTCGTCTCCAGCCGGGACCGGGTGATGCCGCACGAGGACGCCGACGCCGCCATGGCGATCGAGCGCGTGTTCCGCTCCCGGGGCATGACGATCCTCAACAACTCCCGCGCCGAGAGGGTCCAGCGCATCGCCGACGGGGTGGAGGTCGAGCTGGCCGACGGCCGGCTGGTGCACGGCTCGCACGCGCTCATCGCGGTCGGCTCGATCCCCAACACCGCCGGCCTCGGCCTCGCCGAGTACGGCGTCGAGCTGGCCCGGGGCGGCTACGTCACCGTCGACCGGGTGTCCCGCACCAACGTCCCCGGGATCTACGCTGCCGGCGACTGCACCGGGGTGTTGCCGCTGGCCAGCGTCGCCGCCATGCAGGGCCGGATCGCGATGTGGCACGCGCTCGGCGAGGCGGTCCGGCCGCTGCGGCTGCGTACGGTCGCCGCGAACGTCTTCACCGACCCGGAGTTGGCCACCGTCGGCGTCTCCCAGGACGAGGTGGACGCCGGCAAGACCCCGGCCCGCCAGGTGATGCTGCCGCTGTCGGGCAACGCCCGGGCGAAGATGGACGACCTCGCCGACGGCTTCGTGAAGCTGTTCTGCCGCCCGGCCAGCGGCCAGGTGATCGGCGGTGTGGTGGTGGCACCGAAGGCAAGCGAGCTGATCCTGCCGATCACCATGGCGGTGGAGAACAACCTCACGGTCAACGAGTTGGCCCAGACCATCACCATCTACCCGAGCCTGTCGGGCTCGATCACCGAGGCCGCCCGCCAGCTCATGCTCCACGAGCTGGAGTAACCGAGGCGCTCCACCTCGCCGGCACCCGGCGCGAACCGGGTCGTCGGGCCGGCGACGCGGCGGCGGGCCGGGGACCCGCCGGGCCGGCAACCTCGGCGTACGGGTGGAGGCGGTCGGCGGATCGCCGACCGCCGGCGTACCGTAGTCGGCGCGGCCTCGAGTGTCGGACCCCCCGTAGCCGGCGACCGAGCCGCCATGGGCCGCCGGCAGGTCCCGTGCCGGCGGCCCGCCCCGAGGCGCGCTGTGCATCGGCCGGGTTGCCGACTGTAGCGACTGGCGGCCTGTCGCCCTTCGCGGTAACCGGATGCGTCTCGGCTGCGTCCGGCCGGCCCCGAATTCGGATGCGCGCCCGCCCCCGGCCGGCCTACCGTCTCCCCATGCGCACGACGGTCAGCCCCGGACCGAGGCGGGCTGGGGCTCGGGGTCCCCGACGGCGGCCGGGTCCGGCTGGGTGAACTGGGCCTGGTAAAGCCGGTGGTACGCCCCCCGGGCGGCCAGGAGCTGCTCGTGGGTGCCCTGCTCGACGATGTGACCGTGCTCCATCATCAGGATCAGGTCCGCGTCGCGGATGGTGGACAGGCGGTGGGCGATGACGAAGCTGGTCCGGTCCGAGCGCAGCGCCGCCATGGCCCGCTGGAGCAGCACCTCCGTGCGGGTGTCCACCGAGCTGGTCGCCTCGTCGAGGATCAGCAGCGACGGCTCGGCCAGGAACGCCCGGGCGATGGTGATGAGCTGCTTCTCGCCGGCGCTGACGTTGCTGCCCTCGGAGTCGATGACGGTGTCGTAGCCGTCGGGAAGGCTGCGCACGAACCGGTCCACGAACGTCGCCCGGGCGGCGGCGACGATCTCCTCCTCGCTCGCGTCCGGCCGGCCGTACGCGATGTTGTCGCGGATCGTGCCACCGAAGAGCCAGGTGTCCTGGAGCACCATGCCGATCCGACCGCGCAGGTCGTCGCGGCTCAGCGTGGTGATGTCGACCCCGTCGAGGGTGATCCGGCCGGCGTCCAGCTCGTAGAAGCGCATCACCAGGTTGACCAGGGTGGTCTTGCCGGCGCCGGTCGGCCCGACGATGGCAACCGTGTGCCCCGGCTCGGCGACCAGCGACAGGTCGGTGATCAGCGGCTTGTCCGGCTCGTACCGGAAGGAGACGTGGTCGAATTCGACGCGACCGCGCTGGTCGGCGACCCGGGCCGGCACCGCCGGGTCCGGGCTCTGCTCCTCGGCGTCGAGCACCGCGAACACCCGCTCGGCGGAGGCCACCCCGGACTGGAGCAGGTTGGCCATCGAGGCGACCCGGGTCAGCGGCTGGGTGAACTGGAGGGAGTACTGGATGAATGCCTGCACGTCGCCGATGCTCATCGACCCCGACGCCACCCGCAGCCCGCCGACCACGGCGATCGCGACGTAGCTGAGGTTCCCGATGAACATCATCGCCGGCATGATGATCCCGGAGATGAACTGGGCGCCGAAGCTGGCCCGGAACAGCTCCTCGTTCTTGGCGGTGAAGGCGGCCTCCACCTCGCGCTGCCGGCCGAAGACCTTGACCAGCTCGTGTCCGGTGAACGCCTCCTCGATCTGGCCGTTCAGCTCTCCGGTGTGCGTCCACTGGGCGATGAACCGCTGCTGTGACCGCTTCGCGACCAGGCTGGTGACCACCACCGACATCGGCACCGCAACCAGGGACACCAGCGCCAACAGCGGCGAGATCCAGAACATCATGGCCAGTACGCCGACCACGGTGAGCAGCGAGGTGAGCAGCTGGCTCAGCGTCTGCTGGAGGCTCTGCGAGATGTTGTCGATGTCGTTGGTGACCCGGCTGAGCAGCTCGCCCCGGGGCTGCCGGTCGAAGTACGGCAGCGGCAGCCGGTTCAGCTTGTCCTCCACGTCGGCGCGCAGCCGCAGCACCGTGCGCTGCACCACCCCGTTGAGCAGCCAGCCCTGCCACCACAACAGCACGCTGGCCGCCAGGTAGAGGGCGAGCACGAACAGCAGCACCCGGCCCAGGGCGGTGAAGTCGATGCCCACCCCGGGCATGACGTCCATCCGGGCCAGCATGTCGGCGAAACTGTCGTTACCGGCCGCGCGGGCCGCCGCGACCGCCTGCTCGGCGGTGGTGCCGGCCGGCAACTGCCGGCCGATCACCCCGCTGAAGATCAGGTCGGTGGCGTGGCCGAGCACCTTCGGCCCGTACACGTTGCAACCGACGCTGACCAGCGAGAGGAGGACGATGGCGGCCAACTGGAGGCGGTGCGGTCGCAGCCGGCGCAGCAGCCGGCGGGTGGACGGCCCGAAGTTCATCGACTTCTCGGCCGGCATGCCGGCGCTCATCCACCTCGGGCCGCCGCCCTGGTTGCCGGAGGGCAGCCGTTTCGGCGTCGGCCCCTCCGCCGGCCGCGCGGTGGGCCGCTGATCCGGTACGGCCGTCATGCCGGCACCCCCGCCGTCTGCTGGGAGGCGACGATCTCCGCGTACGTCGGGCAGTCTTCCAGTAGTTCGGCGTGTCGGCCCATCCCGACGATGCCCCCGTCCTCAAGCACGATGATCTGGTCGGCGTCGACGATCGTGGAGACCCGCTGGGCCACGATCAGCACCGTCGCGTCCGCGGTGACCGGTCGTAGCGCCGCGCGCAGCCGGGCGTCGGTGCCCAGGTCGAGCGCCGAGAACGAGTCGTCGAACAGGTAGATCTCCGGCTTGCGGACCAGGGCCCGGGCGATCGCGAGGCGCTGGCGCTGCCCGCCGGAGATATTGGTGCCGCCCTGCGTGATCGGGGCGTTCAGCCCTTCGGGCAACTCGGCGACGAAGTCGCGCGCCTGGGCGATCTCCAGGGCGGCCCACAGTTCCTCGTCGGTGGCGTCCGGGTTGCCGTACCGCAGGTTGCTGGCGATCGTGCCGCTGAACAGGTACGGCCGCTGCGGCACCAGCCCGATCCGCCGCCACAAGTCGTCCGGGGCCAGGTCACGCACGTCCACCCCGTCGACCAGCACCGCCCCGGCGGTGGCGTCGATCAGCCGGGGGATCAGCGTCAGCAGGGTCGTCTTGCCGGCCCCCGTGCTGCCGATGATGGCCGTGGTGCGCCCGGCCGTGGCCTGGAACGAGATGTCGTGCAGCACCGGCGCGCTCGCCCCCGGGTACTGGAACCGGACGCCGCGCAGCTCCAGTTCGCCCCGGCCGGTCACCTCGGCCGTCGGCGCGGCCGGCGGGATCACCGTCGAGTCGGTGTCGAGCACCTCGACGATCCGCTCGGCGCAGACCGCGGCGCGCGGGACCATCATCAGGATGAAGGTGGCCAACATGACGGCCATCAGGATCTGCATGAGGTACTGCAGGAAGGCGGTGAGCGCGCCGACCTGGATCTGGCCGGCGTCGACGCGGTCCGCGCCGAACCACAGCACGGCGACGCTGGAGACATTGAGCACCAACGTCACCACGGGGAAGATCAGGGCCATCAACCGGCCGGTGCGCAGGGCGGTCGCGGTGAGGTCGGCGTTCGCGCGGCCGAAGCGCGCCGTCTCGTACGGCTCGCGGACGAACGCCCGGACCACCCGGATGCCGGTGATCTGCTCGCGCAGCACGCGGTTGACCGCGTCGATGCGGGTCTGCATCAGCCGGAACCCGGGCACCATCCGCCGGATGATCAGCATCAGGGCGATCGCCAGCGCCGGCACGCTGACCAGCATCAGCCAGGACAGCCCGACGTCTTCCCGCAGTGCCATGAACACCCCGCCGACGCTCATGATCGGCGCGGCGACCAGCATGGTGCAGCTCATCAGGACGAGCATCTGCACCTGTTGCACGTCGTTGGTGTTGCGGGTGATCAGCGAGGGTGCGCCGAAGCGGGTCACCTCGCGGGCGGAGAACCGGTTGACGTGGGCGAAGACCTCGGCGCGTACGTCCCGGCCGAAACCCATCGCGGAGCGCGCGCCGAGGAAGACCGCGGCGGTGGAGCAGGCGATCTGCACCAGGCTGACCAGCAGCATCCAGCCGCCCGTACGCATGATGTAGCCCGTGTCGCCCCGGGCCACACCCTGGTCGATGATGTCGGCGTTGAGGCTCGGCAGGTAGAGCGAGGCCATCGTGCCGACGAACTGCAACGCCATCACCGCCGCCAGCGGTCGACGGTACGGGCGTAGGTGGGCGCGGAGCAGCCGGATCAGCACGCCGGAGCCTCCGGCCTAGCGTCGAGGGCCGTCACCCGGGGTTCCTCCCCACTGCCGATGACCTCGAGCAGGAACTGCCGGATCACGGCGGCCTTCGCCGGGTCGGCGTCGACCGAGGTCATCGGTCGTCCGGACTGCATGACGTTGGTGAGCGCGGCGACCCGTTCCCGACCGGCGGGGGTCAGGACGAGCCGCACGCTGCGCCGGTCGACGTCGTCGCGTTGCCGCTCGACGAGGCCGTCGCGCTCCAGTGTGTCGACGATGCCGGTCAGGGTGGCCGGGCGGATGAAGCACGCCTCGGCGACCGCCCGGTGCGGCAGCTCGCCGTGCCGGGCCAGGGTCATCAGGGTGACCATGCCCGCCTGGGTGAGGCCGTGCTCCTCGGCGAGGTAGCGGTTCCACCGTTGGCCGACGACGTGGCCGGCGGTCACCAGCAGCCGGCCGAGTGGCACGTCTCGCAGCCCTATCAGGTCCATGCGGTCATGTTAGTTCCCTGATAGTCAGGGCCCAAACGAAATCGCGGCGGCGGCGGCGAGGAAGACCACCTGGAGCAGCGCGCGGGGGGCGAGCGGGGTCACCGGCCGGCCGGCCAGGGTCAGCCCGCGCCGGGCGGCCGAGGCGTTGGCCGGGAACAACGCGAGCAGCAGCAGTCCCAGCCCGGCCGCAGCCCACCGCGCCGTGTCGGGGACGAGCAGCGCGACCGCGCCAGCCAACTCCAGCAGGCCGGTGACGGTCACCAGCAGCCCCGGGTGGGGCAGTCGGGGCGGCACCATGGCGACCAGGTCGGGCCGCCGGGAGGTGAAGTGGGCGAGCCCGGTGAGCACGAACATGGCCGCGAGCCCGACCCGCAGGGCGGGGTGCCAGCCGGCCAGGGCGTCGACGCCGAGCAGCCCGGCGAGTCGGGCCAGGGCCGAGCCGGCGACGAGAGCGATCAGGGGCACCATCGGGTTCTCCTCGGTCGAAGGCAACTTGCCATTGCCTAGATTGCTCCGGCCTGGCCATCTTGTCAATGACAAGTTAAGCTGCCGGCATGACCGGACCGCGTGGCTACCACCACGGTGACCTGCGTCGCGCCCTGCTCGCCGCCGCCGTCGACGCGATCACCGACGCCGGGCCGGCCGCCCTGAGCCTGCGCGACCTGGCCCGCCGGGCCGGGGTCTCGCACGCCGCCCCCGCGCACCACTTCGGCGACAAGGCGGGGCTGCTCACCGCGCTCGCCGTCGAGGGATTCGACCTGCTGGCCGGGGCGCTGCGCGAGGCCGGCGACCTGCTCGACGCCGGCGTCGCGTACGTCCGGTTCGCGGTCGACCACCGGGCCCACTTCGAGGTGATGTTCCGCCCGGAGCTCTACCGTCGCGACGACCCCGAGGCGACGGCCGCCCGTGATCGGGCCGGCGCGGCGCTGCGGGCCGGGGTGGCCGCCCTCCCGCGCCGGGAAACCGACCCGGACCAGGGGGCGGACGCCCTGGCCGCCTGGTCGATCGTGCACGGCTTCGTGACACTCTGGCTGGCCGGGGCGCTCCCACCCGGCACCGGCCCGGACCCGGAGGCCGCCGCCCGGACCGTCATCCGCCGCCTCTTCGACTGACCCCGGCCCGTTCGGCGGGCCCTCGACGGGCGGCGGCTCAGTGCGTGGCGGCGCGTGCGGCATCGGCCACGCCGACACCCGGCCGCGTGCGGAAGGAAGGGCACCTCGTTAACGCCTGCGGTCAGAGGAGGGAACCCTTCTCACCCCCGGGCGCGGGGTCACCAACTCGTCGGTAGGGGCATACCCTCGGTGTAGCCGGCCGTGCTCTGCACCCCGACCAGCGCCCGCTCCGCGAACTCCGCCAGGCTGCGCGCGCCCGCGTACGTGCACGCGCTGCGCACCCCGGAGATGATCTCGTCGATCAGGTCCTCCACGCCCGGGCGATCCGGGTCGAGGTACATCCGGGCCGAGGAGATGCCCTCCTCGAAGATCCCCTTGCGGGCCCGGTCGAACGCGCTGTCCTCGGCCGTACGCGCGCTGACCGCCCGCGACGACGCCATTCCGAAGCTCTCCTTGTACCTCCGGCCGTCCGCGTCCGTGTACAGGTCACCGGGGGACTCGTACGTGCCGGCGAACCAGGAACCGATCATCACGTTCGACGCGCCGGCGGCGAGGGCCAGCGCCACGTCGCGTGGGTGCCGTACCCCGCCGTCGGCCCAGACGTGCCGGCCGAGGTCCCGCGCCGCCGCCGCGCAGTCCAGCACCGCGGAGAACTGCGGTCGCCCCACCCCGGTCATCATCCGGGTGGTGCACATCGCGCCCGGACCGACGCCCACCTTCACGATGTCGGCGCCGGCCTCGACGAGGTCGCGTACCCCATCGGCGGTGACCACGTTGCCGGCCGCGACCGGAACGCCCGGGTGAAGCTTGCGCACCGCCCGTAGCGCGGCGACCATCCGAGCCTGGTGGCCGTGCGCGGTGTCCACCACCAGGGCGTCGACCCCGGCCTCCAGCAGCGCGGCGGCCTTGCCGGTGACGTCGCCGTTGATGCCGACGGCCGCCGCGATCCGCAGCCGGCCCCGGTCGTCCACCGCCGGGGTGTAGAGGGTCGCGCGCAGCGCGCCCTTGCGGGTCAACACCCCGACGAGCCGGCCGTCGCCGTCCACCACCGGCGCGAGCCGCCGCCGGCCCGCCGAGAGCCGGTCGAATCCGGTACGCGGGTCCGCGTCCGCCGGCACCGTGTGCAGCTCGGTCGACATCACGTGGCGGAGCTGGGCGAAGCGGTCCACCCCGACGGTGTCCGCCTCCGTCACCACACCCAGCGGCCGACCGGCCTCGTCGACCACCACCACCGCGCCATGCGACCGTTTCGGCAGCAGATGGATGGCATCGCCGACGGTGTCGGTGGGGCCGAGCGTGATCGCCGTGTCGTGCACCAGGTGCCGTTGCTTGACCCAGGCGACCACGTTGGCCACCACCTCGATCGGGATGTCCTGCGGGATCACCGCGAGCGCGCCCCGCCGGGCGACCGTCTCGGCCATCCGCCGGCCGGCCACCGCCGTCATGTTCGCCACCACCAGCGGGATGGTGGTGCCCGTGCCGTCCGAGGTGGCCAGGTCGACGTCCAACCGGGAGCCGACCTCGGAGCGGTTCGGTGCCATGAAGACGTCGTTGTAGGTCAGGTCGTGCGCGGGAACCGCGCCATGTAGGAACCGCACCTGGCCATCATTCCCGGCCCCGGCCCTCACCGCGCGCGGTGGTCGCGGAAAACACCCCCGTCCGGTACGCGTACCCCGTCCGGTACGCGTACCCCAGCTGGGGCGCGGCCCCGCCGGGCGCGTGGTCAGGAAGGGGCCCTTCCTATACCGAATGCGTTAACAGGGGCCCCTCCTTGCACCTCAGGTGATGGTGCAGATGGGGGCGCCGGCGGCGATGACCGCGCCGACCTCGGCGGACAGCCCGCCGACCGTGCCCGCCTTGTGCGCGTGCAGCGGCTGCTCCATCTTCATCGCCTCCAGCACGACGACCAGGTCGCCCTTGGCGACGGTGTCCCCGTCCGCGACGGTGATCTTCACGATCGTGCCCTGCATCGGAGAGGTGAGGGCGTCGCCGCCGACCGCCGCGCCGGCCTTGGCCCCGCCGCCGCGCCGGGCCGGCTTCACCGCGGCGGGCCCGGCGGCCGTACCCGCGCCGAGGCCGGCGGGGAGGGACACCTCCAGCCGCTTGCCGCCCACCTCGACCACGACGGTCTCCCGCTCGGCCGGGCCCTCGGCGGGGCCGGCGGCGGCGGTGAACGGCGGGACGGTGTTGTCGAACTCCGTCTCGATCCACCGGGTGTGCACGGTGAACGGCGCGGCGGTGAACGCGGGGTCGCGTACCACCAGGCGGTGGAACGGCAGCGCCGTGGCCATTCCCTCGACGACCATCTCGTCCAGCGCCCGCCGGGCCCGCTCCAGGGCCTCGGTGCGGGTCTCGCCGGTGATGATCACCTTGGCCAGCAGGGAGTCGAAGTTGCCGCCGATCACGTCGCCGGCGGAGATGCCGGTGTCCACCCGGACACCGGGGCCGGTGGGCAGCCGCAGCGCGGTGACGGTGCCGGGGGCGGGCAGGAAGTTGCGGCCCGGGTCCTCGCCGTTGATCCGGAACTCGATGGAGTGCCCGCGCGGGGTCGGATCCTCGGTCAGCCGCAGCCTCTCGCCGTCGGCGATCCGGAACTGCTCGCGGACGAGGTCGATGCCGGCGGTTTCCTCGGTGACCGGGTGCTCGACCTGGAGGCGGGTGTTGACCTCGAGGAACGAGATCGTGCCGTCCGTGCCCACCAGGTACTCCACGGTGCCGGCGCCATGGTAGCCGGCCTCCCGGCAGATTGCCTTGGCGCTGTCGTGAATCTGCCGGCGCTGGGCATCGGTGAGGAACGGCGCGGGGGCCTCCTCGACGAGTTTCTGGTGCCGGCGTTGCAGCGAGCAGTCCCGGGTGCCGACGACGATCACGTTGCCGTGCTGGTCGGCGAGGACCTGGGCCTCGACGTGCCGGGGCTGGTCGAGGTACCGCTCGACGAAGCACTCGCCCCGGCCGAACGCCGCGACCGCCTCCCGGGTTGCCGACTCGAACAGGTGCGGGATCTCCTCCATCGTGCGGGCCACCTTGAGGCCGCGCCCGCCGCCGCCGAAGGCGGCCTTGATGGCGACCGGCAGGCCGTGGTCGACCGCGAATGCGATCACCTCGTCCGGGCTGCCGACCGGGTCCGAGGTGCCGGGAACCAGGGGCGCGCCGGCCCGCTGGGCGATGTGCCGGGCGGTGACCTTGTCGCCCAGGTCGCGGATCGCCTGCGGGGTCGGGCCGATCCAGGTAAGCCCGGCGTCGAGGACGGCCTGGGCGAAGTCGGCGTTCTCGGCGAGGAAGCCGTACCCGGGGTGGACGGCGTCGGCCCCGGCCTGTGCCGCGACGGCGATCAGCTTGTCGATCCGCAGGTACGTCTCGGCGGCGGTGTCGCCGCGCAGCGCGTACGCCTCGTCGGCCAGGGTGGCGTGCAGGGCTTCCCGGTCGGAGTCCGCGTAGACGGCGACGCTGCCCAGGCCGGCGTCGCGGCAGGCGCGGATGACGCGGACGGCGATCTCGCCTCGGTTGGCGATGAGTACCTTGCGCACCTCGTGGCTCCTCCCGGGATGTTACTGACGGGGAGTTTATCGGCCGGCGTCGTGGCCCTAACGATCGCTCAGTGTGGGATGAGGCACTGCCCGGATGCGTGGGTAGTCAAACTTGTCTAATACGCTTTTCCGGTGTCTGCCACTCGCATGATGATTCTCGGCCTGGTCAAGTGGATGCAGCCGGTGCACGGCTACGACGTCCGCCGCGAGCTGCTCAGTTGGGGTGCCGACAAGTGGGCCAACGTGCAGCCCGGCTCGATCTACCACGCGCTGCGCAAGCTCGGCGAGGAGGGGCTGCTCCGCGAGGTCGCCACCGAGCGGGTCGGCGCCCGGCGGGCGCGGACGACGTACGAGATCACCCTGAAGGGGGTCGACGAGTTCGAGACGCTGCTGCGCGGCCTGTGGTGGGGCAATCATCAGACGAGCGATCCGTTCGTGGCGGCGTTCGCGTTCCTGCCGGCGCTGCCCAGGCCGGAGGCGGTGGCCGCGCTGCGCAGCCGGGGGCAGGTGCTGCGGGCCAGTGTCGAGACCATGCGCGCCTCGATGGAGTCCTCCTGGATCCGCGACTCCAAACCGGTCGGCGTGAGCTGGATGTACGAGCTGTGGATTGCCCGGGGAGAGGCCGAGGTGGCCTGGTGCGAGCGGGTCGCCGACCGGATCGAGGCCGGCGTGCCGTATCTGCCGGAAGGGTTGGCCAGTCAGGACGGCTGGAACGTGGGGGAGGAGGCCGACGGTCGCCATTAATCAAAGTTGACTAGAGAAGTTATATCGCGTTAGCCTCGGCGCGACGTTCGGGGCCACCCGTGTGGTGTGGCGTCCCGGAAAGAGGGCCGGCCCGGTCCGGCTGAGGACGACCAGGAGCGAAGATGATCCAGACCAGAGGGCTGCGGAAGTCGTTTCGCTCCCGCGCCGGTCGACAGCACAAGACGGTCGACGCCGTGCGCGGCGTCGACCTGGACGTCGCCGAGGGGGAGATCTTCGGGTTCCTCGGCCCCAACGGCGCCGGGAAGACCACCACCCTGCGGATGCTGGCCACCCTCATCACCCCAGACGGCGGCCAGGCCACCATCGCCGGGGCCGACCTGCTGCGGAACCCGGCCGAGGTGCGCCGCCGGATCGGCTATGTCGCCCAGGGCGGCAGCACCTGGGACGACTCCACCGCCCGCGAGGAACTGGTCCTGCACGCCCGGATGTACGGCATCGGCAAGGCCGACGCCCTCCGCCGCGCCGAGCGCGCACTGGCCGCCTTTCAGCTCACCGAGTACGCCGACCGCACGTGCAAGACCTACTCCGGCGGCCAGCGCCGCCGCGTCGAGATCGCTCTCGGCATCATCCACGACCCCCGCATCGTCTTCCTCGACGAGCCGACCAGCGGCCTCGACCCGCAGAGCCGCGCCCACATGTGGGACGAGATCCGTCGGCTGCGCGCCGAGGGGATGACCGTCTTCATCACCACGCACTACCTGGACGAGGCCGACGCGCTCTGCGACCGGATCGCGATCATGGACCACGGCGAGGTGGTCGCCGAGGGTACGCCGGGCGGGCTGAAGCGGGAAATCTCTGGCGAGGTGCTGCTCGTCGGGCTGGACGCCGCCGCCACCCCGCAGGCCGCCCAACTGCTCGACACCGAGCCGTACGTCACCAAGCTGGAAACCGTCGACGGCGGCGGCCTGCGCCTGACCGTCGACGAGGGGGCCACCGCCATCCCGCAGGTCCTGCGCCGGCTCGACCAGTCCGGCCTCAGGCTCAGCTCGATCGAGCTGCACCGCCCCAGCCTCGACGACGTCTTCCTCACCAAGACCGGCCGCTCGCTGCGCGAGTCCTGACCACCCGGAGTCCGATCATGAAGTTCGCCCGCGACACCTGGCTCGTCGCCCAGCGCCAGATGCAACTCCTGCTCCGCAATCCGGTCTGGGTCTTCGTCGGCGTGTTCCAGCCGGTGATGTACCTGCTCCTCTTCGCCCCGCTGCTCAAGCCCGCGCTGAACGCGCCGACCCAGGCCGAGGCGTACAAGATCTTCGTGCCCGGCCTGCTGGTGCTGCTGGCCATCTTCGGCGGCCTCTTCCAGGGCTTCGGCCTGATCGCCGAGCTGCGCGCCGGCGTCATCGAACGGTCCCGGGTCACCCCGGTCAGCCGGCTCGCGCTGCTGCTCGGGCGGGCACTGCGCGACGTCGTGTCGCTGCTCGCCCAGGCCGTCATCATCACCCTGCTCGCGCTCCTGTTCGAGCTGCGCGTGTTCATCGGCGACCTGCTGTTGGCGTACCTGATGCTCGCCCTGATCGCGCTGATGACCTCGGCCGTCTCGTACGGCGTCGCGCTCAAGGTCAAGAGTGAGGACGCGCTCGCCCCGGTGATGAACACCGTCGCCCAGCCGGTGCTGCTGCTCTCCGGCATCCTGCTGCCGCTCACCTTCGCCCCCGGCTGGCTCCAGCGCATCGCCGAGTGGAACCCGTTCTCCTGGGCCGTGGACGGCACCCGGGCCCTCTTCGCCGGCGACCTCGGCAACGACAAGGTCTGGCAGGGCCTGACCATCATCGCCGTGCTGGCCGCCGTCGGCGTCGCCTGGGCCGCCCGCCAGTTCGCCCGCAGCGTGCGCTGAGGTGTTGAGGTGTAAGGGAGGGGCCCCTTGTCAACGCATTCGGTATAGGAAGGGCCCCTTCCTAACACCCCGCCCCGCCTCACCCCCTCCTCGACCGGGTGAGGCGGACACGCGACGCCGGCCCGGCGACCTGGCGCGAACGTCCGGCTGGCGCCCGTCAGCGCACCCGGGCCAGGGTCAGCCCGTCGGCGATCGGCAGCAGCACCGGCTCCACCCGGACGTCGGCCATCACCTCGTCGTTGAACGCGGCGATGGCCCGGTCGTCGGCGTCGCGCGGGGCGAGCACCCGGCCCCCACGCAACGTGTTGTCCACCGCGATGATCCCGCCCGGGAGCATGCGGGGCACCAACTCCGCCCAGTAGACCGGGTAGCCGACCTTGTCCGCGTCAATGAACGCGAAGTCCAGGTGCCGCTCGTACGGCAACCCGCGCAGCGTGTCCCCGGCCGGCCCGATCCGCAGCTCGATCTGGTCGGCCACCCCGGCCCGCGTCCAGTACCGCCGCGCGACGCCCGTGTACTCCTCCGAGATGTCGAAGCAGGTCAACCGCCCGCCCTCGGCCAGCCCGCGCGCGATCGCCAGGGAGGACAGCCCGGTGAAGGTGCCCACCTCCACCGCCCGCCGCGCCCCGATCAACCGGGTGAGGAACGTCAGGAACGCGGCCTGCTCCGGGGCCACCTGCATCCTCGCCTCGGCGGGCAGCGCGGCGAGGGTCTCCTCGATCAGATCCCGCATCACCTCGTCCGGGTCCGATCCGTGGGCCACCACGTACGCATGCAGTTCCGGGGTCAGCGGCAGGGATTTCGTCGTCATGGCTGGACCGTACCCACCGCCTCGACCGTCTGGCCGCCCGGCGCGATCTTCGTCCACAGGTCGATGATCCGCAGGTCCAGCTCGCCGAGAAGCCTGCGCAGCAGCGGCAGGGAGAGGCCGACCACCGTGCCCGGGTCGCCGTCGACACCCTCCAGGAACGCCCCGCCCATTCCGTCGATGGTGAACGCGCCGGCGACCGCGAGCGGTTCGCCCGTCGCGACGTACGCGGCAATCTCCTCGTCGCTGATGTCAGCGAAACGTACGGTGGTCGAGGCGACCGCCTCGGCGCGCGTCTCGTGGATGACGTCGATCAGGCAGTGTCCGGTGTGTAGAACCCCGCTGCGCCCCCGCATCCGCTCCCAACGCCGGGTAGCGTCCGCCTCGTCGGCCGGCTTGCCGAGAATCTCGCGGTCGAAGGCGAGCACCGAGTCGCAGCCGAGCACCAGCGTCCGCTCGTCGGCCGACGGCCGCAGCCGGCCGACGACCGCCTGCGCCTTCAGGCGGGCCAGCTCCAGGCACAGATCCTCGGCTTGCTCGCTGGCCACCTGGGACTCGTCGACCCCACTGACCAGCACGTCGGGTTCGATGCCGGCGGCGTGGAGAAGCTTGCGACGGGCAGGGCTCGCCGACGCGAGCACGAGTCGGAGCGAAATCGAGTTCGACACGTCGCCGACGCTACCGCTTCCCCCGCCTCCGTCGACGCCGCCTGGCCGTTGACCGACCCCCGCCGATCACACTGCCCGCTGATCGACTCCATGTCGGCCACATAGCGG
>NZ_SMKJ01000012.1:0-44652 GCF_004348615.1 Micromonospora sp. KC207 | reverse complement strand
GAGCGGGAGCGGGAACACCAGCGGCGGCGGGAGCGGGAGCGCCGGTGGGCGTACCGCCGGGGGTGTCGACGCCGGACGTGGGCGGCGGCCCGCCGCCCACCCTGGCCGGCGGCGCTCCGGGGCTGCCTGCCAGGGTGCCCGCCGCCCCCGGGATGCCGGACACCGGGTGGGGCGGGCCCGGCACGCCCCCGCCCACACCGCCGCCCGCCGCGCGGCGGCGCGGGATGTGGATCACGGTGGCCGCGGTGCTCGCCCTCGCCGGGGTGGGCGTCGGGGCCGCACTGTGGTTCACCCGCGACCGCTACCCGGCGCTCGAGTTCCGGAACCTGGCCGAGATCGAGCGCGTCCCGGCCGGCGAGGACCGGCCGGTCGAAACCTTCACCGCGCTGCTCGGCAACGTCGGGTACGCGGCGTACCCACTGCCGGACGACCGGCTGGAGATCGTGTCGGTCGACGCGGAGACCGGGGCGGTCCGGTGGCGGAAGCAGACCACGCAGGCGGCACAGCGATGGGACGGGCTCGTCGCCCTGCCCGGGGCGGTGGCGGCCTTCTCCGACCCGATCGGCGCCGATGCGTCCCGCGAGCTGGTGGTGCTCGACGCCGCCTCCGGCGAGCAGCGGTGGAGGCGGACCATCGGCGACGACGACCGGGTGATCTTCGGGCGGGACGTGGCGGTGCTGGTCGACACCGCCGGGCACCGGCTCGTCGGGCTGCGGACACGCGACGGGCGGCCGGTCTGGGACGAGGACAACCCGCGCGACTCCACGGGCAACGCCCGCAGCGCGGTGCTGCCCGTCGAGACGGCCGAGGGGGCCGGCGGCCCGGCGTACGCCGACGGGACGCCCCGCGACCCGTGGCGGGGGAAGGCCGACCGGCTCGTGCAGATCGGCGCGGACCGCTCCGCCCGGCTGATCGACCCGGCCAAGGGCACGGTGCTACGGATCTGGCCGGGCGTGGCCGACCGCGACGACCTGATGGTCGCGCGGGAGGACCGGCTGTACGTGGTCGACGACGCCGGGGCCGGCGGGTACCGGCTGCTCGGCTACGACCTGACCCGGGTGGCGGAGCCGACGGTGCTGCACAGCGGCGCGGACGACGGGCGTCGGGTGACGGCGCTGGCGGCCTGCGGCAAGCACCGGGCATGCCTGGTGGAGACGCCGGCCGGCGAAGCGGACCGCGCCGAGGTGGTGGCCGCGACGGAGGGCACCAGGACGAAGCGCTGGGCGGCCCCGGGGGCCATGGAGCTGGTGCCGGTGGGCGAGCACCTGATTGTCCGGCGGCAGTACCCGGAGGCGACGTCGACGCTGTTCGACCCGGCGGGCGGCGTTGTGCTGCGCGACCGGGACGGGGTGGCCATCCGGCTGGACGCGGGCAACGTGCTGGTCTTCGCCGGCCCGCTGACCGGCAGCGAGGGCGATCGGAGCCTCGCCGGGCTGGCGGTCGGTTCCCCCGACCCGGTCGAGCTGGGCCGGGCCGAGGACGTCCGGAGCGAGTCCTGCTCGTGGAACACCAGTGTGCTGTTGTGCGGCGGGGCGAAGGACTTCGTGCTGTACCGCTTCGCCCCGGCACCCTGACCCCGGCACCCTGCCCCCGGCATCTGGCCCTCGGCACCCCTGCCCCCGGCATCTGGCCTCCGGGATCCTGAGACCCCGGCAACCGGCGGATCGCCGCCCGGCCCCGCCCGCCGGTGCGAAGCGGGCGGAGCCGGACGGACGTCAGTCGGCCGTGGCCAGGTCCCGGAAGACACTGAGCGTGGCCGGGTCGTCGATGGTGGCCGGCACGGGCTCGTCGCGCCCCTCCACCAGCCCGCGCATCGTGCGGCGCAGGATCTTGCCGGAGCGGGTCTTCGGCAGCGCCGGCACGACGGTCACCCGGCGGAACGCGGCGACCGGGCCGATCCGCTCCCGCACCAGGGCGACCAGCTCGGCGGCGAGCACGTCCGGGTCCACCTCGACGCCGGCCTTGAGCACCACGTACCCGCTGGGCACCTGGCCCTTGAGCTCGTCGGCGACGCCGATCACGGCGCACTCGGCCACCGCCGGGTGCCCGGCCAGCACCTCCTCCATCGCCCCGGTGGAGAGCCGGTGCCCGGCCACGTTGATCACGTCGTCGGTGCGGCCCATCACGTACAGGTAGCCGTCGGAGTCGAACCGGCCGCCGTCGCCGGTCAGGTAGTAGCCGTCGAAGGTGCTCAGGTACGACCGGACGTACCGCTCGTCGTCGCCCCAGAGCGTGGGCAGGCAGCCCGGCGGCAGCGGCACCCTGATCACGATCGAGCCCTCGACGCCCGCCGGCACCTGCGCGCCGCGCGAGTCGACCACCCGCACGTCGTAGCCGGGGACCGGCACCGAGGGCGAACCGGCCTTGATCGGCAGCGGTTCGAGGCCGCGCGGGTTCGCCACCACCGGCCAGCCCGTCTCGGTCTGCCACCAGTTGTCCACCACCGGCACGCCCAGCCGTGCCCCGGCCCAGGCGAAGGTGTCCGGGTCGAGCCGCTCACCGGCCAGGAAGAGCGCCCGCAGGCTGGTCAGGTCGTACCGGCCGATGCGGGTGCCGTCCGGGTCCTGCCGGCGGATCGCCCGGATCGCGGTGGGGGCGGTGAACAGGGCGGCCACCCGGTGCTGCGACACGACGCGCCAGAACGCCCCCGCGTCCGGGGTGCCGACCGGCTTGCCCTCGTACAGCACGGTGGTCGCCCCGGTGAGCAGCGGCCCGTACACGATGTAGGAGTGGCCGACCACCCAGCCGACGTCGGAGGCGGCCCAGAAGACGTCGCCCGGCCCGATGTCGTAGACGTTGCGCATCGACCACCGCAGCGCCACCGCGTGCCCGCCGTTGTCGCGCACGACGCCCTTGGGCCGGCCGGTGGTGCCGGAGGTGTACAGCACGTAGAGCGGGTCGGTGGCGGCGACCGGGACGCAGTCGGCGGGCTCCGCGCCGTCGCAGGCGTCGTCCCAGGTGAGGTCCCGGCCCGGGGTCAGCGGGGCGGGATGCTGGGGACGCTGCACGATCACGCACCGCTGCGGGGCGTGGTCGGCCTCGGCGAGGGCCGCGCCGAGGATCGGATGGTAGGGCACGATCCGGTCCATTTCGAGGCCGCACGAGGTGGCCACCACCACCTTCGGCCGGGCGTCGTCGATGCGCACGGCCAGCTCGTGCGCGGCGAAGCCGCCGAACACCACGGAGTGCACCGCGCCGATCCGGGCGCAGGCCAGCATGGCGACCACCGCCTCCGGGACCATCGACAGGTAGAGCAGCACCCGGTCGCCCCGGTCGACCCCGAGCCGGCGCAGCGCCCCGGCGAACCGTGCGGTCGCGTCGCGCAGTTCCCCGTACGTGTACGTGCGGCTGGTGCCCGTGACCGGGCTGTCGTGGATCAGCGCCGGCTGGTCGCCCCGCCCCGCCGCCACGTGCCGGTCCAGGGCGTTGTGGCAGGTGTTCAGCTCCCCGTCGGGGAACCAGCGGTACAGCGGGGCCCGGCTGTCGTCGAGGATCCGCCGGGGCGCCCGGTGCCAGTCGATCTCCGCCGCCGCGTCCCGCCAGAAGCCGGTCGGGTCGGCGATGCTCCGCTCGTACGCTGCTCGATACGCGCCCACCCCGCCATGCTCGCCGCGCGCGGCGGGGCGGCACGACGGTCGATCGCCTCCGGTGCGCCGGACGTACCCCTCGGGTCGCCGAACGGCGGGCCGGTCGGTCGGCGGCCGGCCGGCGGCGGGGCCGCCGGGTCGCCGCCCCGCAACCGTCGCAACCGGGCCCGTCCGGGGCGGATGAAGGCCCGCCGGGCGGGTAAGCGGTGCCGGCCTGGTGAGGAACGACCGGCGTCGCGCGGGCCGCGACGGCGACGCCCGGGCGTCCGGCTAACCGCCGGCCGCCCGGGCGCACCGGATTCAGTTGCCGGTGACCCAGTTCCAGGCGGAGACCACCCACTCGGTCTGCTGGAGGTAGGCGACCCCCAGGCCGACCAGGAAGACCGCCGTCACCAGGTGGGCGCCCCGCGCGCTGCGCCGGACCCGCCCGAGCTGCCGCTCCCAGATCACCCGGCCGAGCAGCCGGGACAGCCCGAACAGGCCTGCGGCGACCAGCAGGCTCAGCAGGAAGGTGAGCACCGGCGCGCCCAGGTTGCCCCGCCCGGAGATGGCCCAGATGCCCCAGCAGACGAAAGCGAAGAGGGCTCCGGCGGCGCTCCACTCGCCGCCGACCCGCAGTTGGGTCAGGTGCCAGCTCAGCGGCCGACGGGGCGCCGACACGCCGGCCCAATGGCCGCCGTGGCCGTCGTGGCCGTCGTGGCCGTCGTGCTCGACGGTGGGGAACTGCTCGGTACGCGGCGTGCGCCGCTGGCCGACGGATGCCACGCCCCGGCGGAAGGCGTCGGGCTGCGGCGGCACCCCGACACCCGGCTGCGGCGACACCTCGACCGTGCGCTCCGCCCACGGCTGTGTCTGGTCTGCCATCTCGTGTCCTCCCCTGACCGATGCCGGCGTCGCCGGCCCGCCATCTCCGAGGGTAACGAGCCGACAAATCCGCTCGCCTGTGCGCGCGGTATGGGATAGACACGTGCGATGACGGATACTGCGCTGCCGATCACCGTCGGCCGGGCCGGCGACTTCGACGAGCTGGCGCATCTGTTCGAGATCGCGTTCCACACCGCCATCGGCCCCGCGTCGCGCGCGGCCGAGCAGAGCGTCTTCGAGCCGGAGCGCAGCCTGGTGATCCACGACGGTGCGGAGCTCGTCGCGTCCGCCGGGGCGTACACCCGGGAGCTGACCGTGCCGGGGGCGGGCGTGCCGGCCGCCCACGTGACCATGGTCGCGGTGCTGCCGACCCACCGCCGCCGCGGCCTGCTCACCCGGCTCATGCGCCGGCAGCTACGCGAGGTCCGCGACGCCGGCCGGGAGCCGGTGGCCGTGCTCTGGGCCAGCGAGGGCCGCATCTACCCCCGGTTCGGCTACGGCCTCGCCGCCCAGCGGCTCACCGTCGATTGCGCCACCACCGAGCTGCGGCTGCCCGCCCCGACCTCCGCCGAGGGCCGGCTGCGCCTGGACCGCCCGGCGGCGCGGCGGGCCGAGCTGGCCCGGTTGTACGACCGGCAGCGCGCCGAGCGCCCCGGCTGGTCGGACCGGGACGACAGGTGGTGGCGGTACGTGCTCGGCGACCCGCCCGGCGAGCGGGACGGCGCGACGGAACTGCGGGTACTGCTGCACGAGGCCCCCGACGGCGGGGTCGACGGGTACGCGCTGTGGCGCACCCGACGCGGTCGAGACGCCGCAGGCCCGCACGGCGTGACCCTCGTCGAGGAGCTGGTGGTTGAGAACGCGACGGCCGCCCTGGCGCTGTGGCGGCTGCTGCTCTCGGTCGACCTGACCCGCCGGCTCTTCTACCAGGGCCCGGTGGACGATCCGCTGCCGCGCCTGGTCGACGAGCCGCGCCGGCTGGAGACCCGGGTGGCCGACGCGCTGTGGCTGCGAGTGGTGGACGTGCCCGCCGCCCTCGCCGCCCGCCGGTACGCCGCCACCGTCGACGTGGTGGTCGAGGTGACCGACGAGTTGCTGCCGGAGAACGCGGGGCGCTGGCGGCTGACCGGCGGCCCCGACGGTGCCCGCTGCGTGCCCGCCGACGCGCCGGCCGACCTGGCGTGCGACGTGCGGGCGCTCGGCGAGCTGTACCTGGGCGGGGTCGGGCTCACCGCGCTCGCCGACGCCGGGCGGGTCGCCGAGCTGCGCCCCGGCGCGCTCGCCGCCGCCGGCCCGGCCTTCTCCTGGCACCGGGCCCCGGCCGGGATGGGTGTCTTCTGACGGGGCCGCCGCGTGGCCTGCGGCGGGCGCGGGGACCGGCCCGGGGCGGGTACGGTCGACGGATGGGTGACGCGGAGCGACGTCGACGCCGGCTGAGGCACCACTTTGACGGCGAGGCCCCTGCGGCCGTGCCGGCCGAGGTGCAGGACGTGGTGGCCGAGCCGCCACGCCGCCGGCCCGCCCCCGGCGCGGACGACCGGGACGGCGGCGAGCGGGGCCTGCGGGGCCTGGTCGGCCCCGGCTCCTCGCAGGTGGGGCCCCGGGCGGCGATGCGGGCCCGGGACGCCGCCCGGCCGACCGAGGAGGACCTGGCCGAGGCGGAGGCCCGAATGGTCGTCGTCCGGCGCAACTGGGTGCCCCGGGAGGACCTGCCCCGCAACGGTCGCTGAGCGGGGCGGGTCCTCCCGGTGGTCAGGGCAGTTCGGGCAGCTCGCGGCTCTGCTCGTACGCGGCGACCTGGTCGATGCGGCGGGCGTGCCGGGGGTTGCCGGAGAACGACGTGGTGAGGAACGCCTCGACGATGGCGGTCGCCTCGTCCAGGGTGTGCTGGCGGGCGCCGACGGCCACCACGTTCGCGTCGTTGTGCTCCCGGCCGAGCTGGGCGGTGTCGATGTTCCAGGCCAGCGCCGCCCGGACGCCGGCGACCTTGTTGGCGGCGATCTGCTCGCCGTTGCCCGAACCGCCGATGACCACGCCGAGGCTGCCCGGGTCGGCGACCACGCGGGTGCCGGCGTGCAGGCAGAACACCGGGTAGTCGTCGTCCGGGTCGAAGACGTGCGGCCCGACGTCGACCACCTCGTACCCCTGCTTGGCGAGGTGGCTGGCCAGGTGCACCTTCAGCTCGAAACCGGCGTGATCGGATCCCAGATAGACGCGCATACCGCGCAGTCTGTCAGGCCCGTTTCCGCGCCGCCGCGCGGGCGGCGGCGCGGAGCCGATTTCGTCACACAGGTGCTGGTCGGCGGGGGTGGACGAGCCGGTCAGCGGAGCAGCTCGGCTACCACCAGGCCGCCGCGGGCCTTCGGGGTGAACCAGGTGCTCTTGCGCGGCATCTTCTCCCGGGCCAGGTTCACCGCGACGAAGTCGTCCACGGTGACCGGGGCGATCAGCACGGCCAGCTCGGCCCGGCCCGCGTCGACCTCGCCGGTCAGCCAGCTCGCCGGGTAGTCGCCGCCGACGTACGTGATCCGCTTGTCGCCGGGGTCGAGGCCGAGCGCGTCACGCAGCAGCACCCGCTCGACCAAGGCGTGGTCGAGGTTCTCCAGCGGGCCCCCGTCGACGCGCGGCAGGCGCACCGCGTACCCCTGGTCGGGGAGCCGGAGCGCGACGGTGCCGCCGGCCGCCGGGACCTCGACCGGGCCGTCGATCGGGGCGACCTCGGCCCCGGCGGCGCAAAGCCGGTCGACCAGCTCGGCCGGGGTGACGGTCAGCTCGCTGACCAGCCGATTGTAGGGCTGGATGGCGACCGACGCGGGGGTGGTCACCACGGCCAGGAATCGGGGCAGACCGCCGGTCTGGGCGGCGAGGCTGCGGTGGTTGCCGTCGGCGACCACCAGCTCGCCACCACCGGCGAGCGCGGTCAGCGCGTCCTGCTCGGGGCCGGGGCCGAGCAGCCAGACGGCGTGCGTGCGCCCGGCCTGGTCGATGTCGGTCGCGGCGGGCACCCCGGCCGCCTCGGTCGCCGCCGCGAGCGCGGCGTGCAGCTCGTCGCCCCGGCCGGTCTGGAGCAGCAGTACGGGCGAGAGCAGGTGCCCGAGCGCCTCGGCGAGGGCGACCCGCTCCCGGACCTTCGAGATGAAGACGTCCTCGTTGCGGATGACCAGACCCGGCTCGTCGGCGCTGGTGGAGATCTGGTCGGTGTCGACCATGGCGAACAGCCCGTACGCGGTCTCCTCCCCCGGCGCGCTGATCCGGTAGAGGACCACGACCTGCTCGGCGGGGGTGTAGCTGCCGTCGGCCTTCGCCTCGGCGAGCCGGGTCGCCGCGTCGGGGAGCGCGTCGAGGAACGACTTGCCCAGGCTCTCCGGCGCCCGGTGGGGCATCTCGATGCCGAGGGCACTGTGCGGGTTCGCCTCGATGATCGCGGTGATCTCCGCATCGTCGGCGAACTCGTCGTAGTTCTGCGCGCCGGTGCCGCCAGTGGTGATCCAGGCCCGGGCGATCGGATGCACGACCGTCATGTCCGCTGACGCTACCGTCGCACGGTTACGCCGGGCACCCGACCCCAAACAACGTCCACCAGATGAACGGGGCCCTCTGGTCGCGCGCCGGGCGGCGCGCGACCAGAGGGGGGTGAGAAGGGCGCCCCTTCTCCACTCCACCGGAGGCGTTGGTAGGGCCCTTCCTCGTTCCTATCCGAAGGTCGCGTCGACCTCGCGCGAGCGCTTCAGCTCGTAGAAGCCGGGCGTGCCGGCGACCAGCAGGACGCCGTCCCAGAGCCGGCCGGCGGCCTCCCCCTTCGGGCACGGGGTGACCACCGGGCCGAAGAACGCCACCGGCGAGCCGTCGGGGCCGGGGGCGTGGATCACCGGCGTGCCCACGTCCTGGCCGACCGGCCGCATACCGGCCTCGTGGCTGGCCCGCAGCGCCTCGTCGTAGGCGGTGCCGTCGGCGGCGTCGGCCAGCTCCGGGCCCAGCCCGGCGTCGGCGAGCGCGGCCACGTACAGGTCCCGGCCCAGTTCCTCCCTGCCGGGGTGGATGCGGGTGCCCAGGGCGGTGTAGAGCGCGCGGACGGCGTCGGGGCCGTGCTGCTGCTCCACCGCGACGCACACCCGCACCGGGCCCCAGCCGGCCTGCATGAGCTGCTGGTACTGCTCGGGCAGGTCACGGCCCTCGTTGAGCACCGACAGGCTCATCACGTGGAAACGGATGTCCACGTCGCGGACCTGCTCCACCTCCAGCAGCCAGCGGGAGGTGACCCACGCCCAGGGGCAGATGGGGTCGAACCACATGTCGACAGTGGCACCGGTCACGTGAGGTTCCCTTCGCGACGGGAGGGCCTGGACACCGCTCCTCGTCCCCCGATCCTCACCCCAGCAACCGGCGACCGGTAGCGGAATGAGAGCGTGAGCTCAACCACCGCGAGGTGCCCTCGCGTGGAAGACTCGGATCGGAACCGGTCGCCACGAGCGGACGGTCGGCTGGCGCCGCGGCGGCGCACGGCGAGAATGGGATGGAGACGAACAGTGCCGGGAGTGCGCAACCTGACCCAGGTCGAGGCCACCGAGCGGGCCCGCCTGCTTGAGGTGACCGGGTACGACATCAGTCTGGACCTGTCGACCGCCGTGCAGGCGGCCGACGGACGCACCTTCCGATCGGTGACCGAGGTCCGGTTCCGCTGCGCCGAGCCGGGTGCGAGCACCTTCATCGAGGCCGCCGCCGAGTCGATCAGGTCGGCCACCCTGAACGGCGTACCGGTCGACCTGGCGGACTGGTCGGCGGAGAAGGGGCTGGCGCTGCCCGGCCTGGCCGCCGAGAACACCCTCGTGGTGGACGCCGACTTCGCGTACTCCAACAGCGGGCAGGGCCTGCACCGCACGGTCGACCCGGTGGACGGCGAGACCTACCTCTACAGCCAGTTCGAGACGGCCGACGCGCAGAAAGCCTTCGCCTGCTTCGACCAGCCCGACCTGAAGAGCGTCTACACCTGGCACGCCACCGTCCCGGAGCACTGGCGGGTGGTGTCCAACATGCCGGTGGAGCGCGACGAGCCGGCCGGCGAGGGGCTCAAGACGGTCCACTTCGTCTCCTCGGCGCGGATGAGCACGTACATCACCGCGCTCTGCGCCGGCCCGTACCACGAGGTGCGGGACAGCCACGACGGCATCGACCTGGGGGTCTACTGCCGCGCGTCGATGGCGCGGCACCTGGACGCCGACGACCTGTTCCTGGTCACCAAGCAGGGCTTCGACTTCTTCCACGAGCAGTTCGGGGTGCGCTACCCGCTGCCGAAGTACGACCAGCTCTGGGTGCCGGACTTCAACGCCGGGGCGATGGAGAACTTCGGCTGCGTCACGCACGCCGAGTCGCACTACATCTTCCGCTCCCAGGTCACCGACTTCGAGTACGAGCAGCGGGCCAACACGATCCTGCACGAGCTGGCCCACATGTGGTTCGGTGACCTGGTCACCATGCGCTGGTGGAACGACCTGTGGCTCAACGAGTCGTTCGCCGAATGGGCCAGCCACTGGTGCAACGCCAACGCCACCCGGTTCTCCGACGCCTGGACGACGTTCCTGTCCATCCGGAAGAACTGGGGCTACCGGCAGGACCAGCTCTCCTCCACCCACCCGGTCTACTGCGAGATGCCGGACCTGGAGGCCGTCGAGGTCAACTTCGACGGCATCACGTACGCCAAGGGCGCGAGCGTGCTCAAGCAGCTCGTCGCGTACGTCGGCGAGGAGCCGTTCCTGGCCGGGTTGCGGGCGTACTTCGGCAAGCACGCCTGGGGCAACGCCACCTTCGACGACCTGCTGTCGGATCTGGAGACGGCCTCGGGCCGGGAGCTGCGCAAGTTCGCCGCCCAGTGGCTGGAGACCGCGCAGGTCAACACGCTGCGCCCCGAGGTGACGATCGGCGCCGACGGCAGCTACGAGCGGGTCGTGGTGCGGCAGGAAGCGCCGTCGGGGCACCCGACGTTGCGCACGCACCGCATCGGCGTGGGCCTGTACGACCTGGCCGGCGGCCGGCTGGTCCGCCGCGACCGGATCGAGGTCGACGTGACCGGCGAGCTGACCGAGCTGGCCGAGCTGCACGGGGTGCGGGCCGCCGACGTGCTGCTGCTCAACGACGACGACCTGACGTACACGAAGCTGCGCCTCGACGAGCGGTCGATGGCCACGGTGGTGCAGCACATCGCCGGGTTCGAGTCGTCGCTGGCGCGCGCCCTGTGCTGGATGGCGGCGTGGGACATGGTCCGCGACGCCGAGCTGTCGGCCCGCGACTACCTGGCGCTGGTGGTGGCCGGGCTGCCCGCCGAGACCGACATCAACCTGGTCACCGCCACCCTGCGGCAGTCGGTGGTCACCACCCTCAACCTGTACGCCGACCCGGCCTGGGCCCCGACCGGCTGGGCCGAGCTGGCCCGCACCGCGAAGGCGACGCTGGCCGCCGCGAAGCCGGGCAGCGGGCTCCAGCTCGCCTGGGCGCGGACGTACGTGCAGGCATCCCGCTCGACGGAGGACCTGGCCACCGTCCGGGGCTGGCTGGGCGGCGTAAACGTGCCGGACGGGCTGGCCATCGACACCGAGCTGCGCTGGGTGATCCTCCAGTCGCTGGTGAGCAAGGGCGTCGGCGGCCCGGCGGAGATCGAGGCGGAGCTGGCCGGCGACCGCACCGCCAGCGGTGAACGGGAGGCCGCGTACGCGCACGCGCTGGTGCCGACTCCGGAGAACAAGGCGGCCGTCTGGGCGCAGCTCACCGGCCCCGACGCGCTGCCGAACTGGCGCAACCGGGCACTGTTGCAGGGGTTCGCCCCGGCGGTGCAGGCGGAACTGGTCGCCCCGTACCGGGAGCGCTACTTCGACGTGGTGGACCAGGTCTGGGCGCAGCGCGACAGCGAGCCGGCGCAGGAGTTCGTGCAGCTTGCGTACCCGACCCAGCAGGTCTCGGAAGACACGGTGGCCGCGACGGACGCGTGGCTGGCCGCCGCTGGCGACAAGCCGGCGTCGCTGCGGCGGCTGGTCGCCGAGGGCCGCGACGCCGTCGTGCGCGCGCTGAAGGCCCGCGAGCGGGACGCCCGCAGCGCCTGAGACTGCCTGGGGCCGCCTGGGACCGCGGTGGGGCTGCCTGGGGCTGCCGAGAGGCTGCTTGGGGCTGCCTGGAGCCGGCGCGTGGACGCGAGTCCAGCGCCGGCCCCGTCCGTTCCGGTGGCGTGAGGTGCCTGGCCCCGCTGACGCCACCGGCACCGCCGAACGCACCGACGCCCGGCCCGCTGTCGCGGGCCGGGCGTCGTCGTGCGGTGGTCAACTCGCCGTGCGGTGGTGAGAAGGGTGCCCTTCTCGACCGTAGACGTTGGGAAGGGGCCCTTCCTTACGCCTTGCCGGCGTGGCTGGCGAGCTGGTCGAGGCCGATGATGATGCCGCCGGCCAGGTCGCCGCCGCCGAAGGCCGCGACCATGGAGAGCGCGGCCAGCTTCGCGTACGTGTCGGGGATGCGCTTGCGGGCGTGCCGCCCGGTGACGATCTCCAGTTGCCGCTGGTTGGGCGACACCGCGATCAGGACCGACCGGTCGGGATCGGCGAGCTGCCGGTGCAGCCGCTGGGCGTGCGCGCGGATCGGCTCGTCGAGCCCGCCGACGTAGACCGAGAAGACCAGCCCGGTCCCCTGGTCGGCCAGGCGGAGCGCCTCGTCGATGCGCAGTAGCTGGCGGGTCGAGAACGGCCCGTCCAGCACCTCGGGCGGGGTCCCCGCCTCGGCCTGCTTCTCACCAACGGTCACTTGCGCCTCCGGTTCCACCGGCCGGCGCCTCGACGCCGGCCCGGTCAAGCTTGTGGCTGGTCAGCGCCGGCGTCTGCGCGCCCGCGGCCAGCGCGGTGCCGGCCGACTCGGCCAGCTGCTCCGGACGGCCCAGGAACCAGACCGGAGTGAAGTCGAAGGGCCGGCCCGGCCGGTAGCGCTTGGCGCCGCCACCGGAGGACCGGCCGCCGGCGAACGCCAGCGCGGTGATCACCAGCACCACGGCCGCCGGGATGCCGACGAAGATCAGCAGAGTCTCGGTAACAGACAATCCCAACGCCCCCAGGCGGAAAGAGAGACCAGGACTTCCGGGTCGGTTGAACGATCATGACATCGGCTCGCCGACTCCGCTTGCATTCACGTTAGCGGAGGCCACGGCCCGCCAGATTGCGGGGTGGTGATCCCACCCGCCGCTGGCGTGCTCGAGCTGCGCGGCGACGGCGATCAGGGTGGCGTCGGCACCGTACCGGCCGGTGAGCAGAACACCGACGGGCAGCCCCTCGGCGGTGCGCCCCAGCGGCAGGGAAACGGACGGTTCTCCCGTCGCGTTGAAGATCGCGCAGTACGGCGAGAACCGCCGTTGCCGGTCGAAATCGCGCTCCGGGTCGCCGTCGGCGCTGAACCAGCCCACGGGCGCCTGTGGCGCGGCGAGGGTCGGGCAGAGCAGCAGGTCGCAACCGGCGGTGCGACGGACGCCCCGGCGCACCTGCACCTGGAGCTCGCCGAGGGTGCTCATCAGGGTGCCGGCGGAGATCTCCGCACCCCGGGAGCGCAGAAACCGGGTCAGCGGCAGCAGTCGGCTCTCCCGCTCTGGCGGGACGGGGACGAGCGCCAGGACGTACCAGACGATCTCGAACAGCGGCCACACTTCGGGGCCGAACGGCGCGGGGACCTCGACCACCTCGTGCCCGGCCGTGGTGAGCAGCGCTGCGGCGGTGTCGACGGCGGCCACGCAGTCGGGGTGGACCGGCTGCTCGGCGAGCATCGGTGTGGTGAACCGGCCGATCCGCAGCCGGCCGGGCGCCGCCCGCCGGGCCGCGCCGAGGTAGCCCCCGTCGGGCGCGGGCGGCGGCAGGTAGGGCTCGCCGGACACCGGCACCGCCATGACGTCGAGCAGCGCGGCGACGTCGGCGACGGTACGCCCCAACGGGCCGTTGATCGGCAGGCCGAACGCGCCGAAGCCCAGCGGCCCGCCGGGGACCGTGCCCCGGCTCGGCTTGTAGCCGACGAGGCCGCACAGCGAGGCGGGGATGCGCAGCGAGCCGCCGCCGTCGGAGCCCTGCGCGACGGGGACCAGCCCGGCCGCGACCGCTGCCGCCGCCCCGCCGCTGGACCCGCCGGCCGTGTACGCCAGGTCCCACGGGTTGCGGGCCGGCGGCGCGACGAGGCCCTCGGAGTAGAGCGAGCAGCCCAGCTCACTGGTGGTGGTCTTGCCGAGGCTGACCAGCCCGGCGGCGCGGATGAGCCGGACCACGTCGGCGTCGAGCGGGGGCACCAGGTCGGCGAAGGCGGCCGAGCCGAGGGTGGTGCGCACCCCGGCGGTCAGCGTCAGGTCCTTGAACGCGGTCGGCACGCCGTGCAGCGGGCCGCGCCCCTCGGCGGGGGCGGCGTCGGCGGCGCGGGCGGCCTGCCGGGCCGGCTCGCTGGTGACGGTGACGAACGCGCCGACGGTGTCGCCGAGCGCGTCGAGCCGGGCCAGGTGGTGCTCGACGAGGCCGACGCTGGAGCACTCGCCGCGTGCGATCGCGGCACCCTGCTCCAGGGCGGTCAGGTCGTGCAGCTCGGCCACCCCGCCATCCTGCCCGACCCCGACCCGCCCGGCCGCCCGACACAACCGGGCGTGGATCGTGTCCTTGTTGCTCTTGGTGCCCAGCTCGCGATTGCTCTTGGTGCCCAGCTCGCGCCGGGCGCGCTCGAGCAGCTCGTCATCAGGATCGACGACAGCCTTCACCAGCGGGGTAACTCGGTCGGTCCATATGCAGCGACATCGACATGCCGAGGAAGCGCAGGGCGTTGGCGGAGAGCAGCTTGGCGCGCTGCCCGGCGGTGAGGAAGTCGGCCTCGCGGACCACCCGCCCCGCCGGGCGTTCCCCCAGCGGGTACGGGTAGTCGCTGCCGACCAGCACCCGGTCCTCGCCCATCGTGTCGACCAGCAGCCGCAGCGCCGCCGGGGCGAACACCACCGAGTCGACGCAGAACCGGTCGACGTACGCGCTCGGCGGGGCGGCGGACGCGCCCCGGACCAGGTCGCCCCGGCGGTGCCAGGCGTTGTCGGCCCGGCCCAGCCAGAACGGGAAGCTGCCGCCGCCGTGGGCGAAGCAGATCCGCAGCGACGCCGGCACCCGGTCGAAAACCCCGCCAAGGATCATCGCCAGCACGGACAGGTGCGTCTCGGCGGGCATCCCGGTCAGCCAGCGGGCCATCCACCGGTCCAGCCGGGGGCCGTCCGGCATGTCCCACGGGTGCACGAAGACCGGCGCGCCGACGCGCGCGCAGTGCTGGAGGAAGGTGACCACGCCAGCGTCGTCGAGGTCCCGGTCGCCGACGTGGTTGCCGATCTCCACCCCGACGTGCCCGGCGGCGAGGCAGCGGTCCAGCTCCGCGCAGGCCGCGTCCGGGTCCTGCAACGGCACCTGGCAGAACGGCACGAGCCGGCCCCCGCCGCCGGCCGTGACCTCCAGGGTCAGGTCGTTGAAGATCCGGGCCACCCGCGCCGCCTGGCCGGCGGGGCGGTCGTAGCCGAAGAAGACCGGCGTCGGGGACACCACCTGCACGTCGACTCCGTCTGCGGCCATGTCGGCCAGCCGGGTCGGCGCGTCCCAGCACTCCGCGCCGACCGGCCGGAACTCCGTCTCCCCCACCATGATCATGGCGGCCCGCTCGGAGTCGACCCGCAGCCAGGGCCAGCCGGACCCGCCGCACGCCGCGCCGAGGTCCGGCCATCCCTTCGGTACGACGTGCGTGTGCACGTCGACGACGGGTGCCCGCGCGGTGGGCCCGGCCATCAGCCCTTGCCCGGGTGCAGCGCGCCGCAGTTGCCGCAGGTGCGGGCGGCCTCGTCGGCGTAGAACGCGCCGAAGACCGGGGGCAGGTCGGCGGCGATGTCGCGGACCTGCAACTGCACCTCGTGCACCTTCTCCCCGCACTGCGGGCAGTACCACTGGAACTTCTCCAGCGTGCCCTCCTCGCGGACCCGCTCGACGACCACGCCGATCGAGCCGGGCTCGGGGCGCTGCGGCGAGTGCGGCGTGTCGCGCGGCAGCATCCACATCTGCCCCTCGCGCACGTGCACGGTGCGCGGCCCCTCGGGCGTCATCAGGTTGATGTGCATGTTGCCCTTGACCTGGTAGAAGAACTCCTCGTACGGGTCGACGTGGAAGTCGGTGCGCTGGTTGGGTCCGCCGACCACCATCACGATGAAGTCGTCGCCGCCGGGGAACATCTCCTTGTTGCCCACCGGGGGCTTCAGCAGGTGCTGGTTCTCCGCGATCCAGCCGGGGAAGCTGAACGGCTCGGCGATCTCACTCACGACTGACCTCCCGACGGAAGAAGCGCCACGGCCTGCATCTCGATCAGCAGGTGCGGGTGCGGTAGTTGGTGCACGGCCACCGTGGTCCGGGTCGGCCCGGTGGCGTCGAAGAACTCCGCCCACACCTCGTTGTAGCCCCCGAAGTCGTTCATGTTGACCAGGTACGAGGTGACCTGCACCAGGTCGGTCAGGTCCGCGCCGACCGACCGCAGCAGGTCCCGGACGTTGCCGATGACGGCCCGCGTCTGCTCCCGGATGTCGAGGTCGGTGGTGCCGAACTCGTCCACGGCGACGCCGGCGAACGTGTTGTCGGGCCGCCGCGACGACGTACCGGAGACGAAGACGAAACCGCCCGCGACCTTGACGTGTGGGAACGCTCCGCGTGGCACGGCCCTGCCGGCCACCGTCCGGGCGGTCACGACGCGGCCCGCAGCGAGGCGACGCCGAGCTTCTCGACCACGGCCCGCACGTGCGCGCCCCGGCGCAGCGGCACGGCGGCGGTGGCGGCCCCGGCGAGGAAGACCCAGCCGGAGCGCAGCCGCACCCCGTGCCGGCCGGCGAGCCGCAGCCCCTCGTCCAGCGCGCGGCGCGGGTCGCCGAGGATCGCCGCGGTCGAGCCGACCTGCGCGACGCGCCCGTCGACCTCCAGCAGCACGCCGAGGTTGTCCAGCCCGTCCGGCACCGGCGACCACGGCCCGATCGCGAACGCCGCCGCCGAGGTGTTGTCGGCGATCACGTCCGGCAGGGAGAAGGTGAAGTTCGCGTACCGGGAGTCGATCAGCTCGATCGCCGGGGCCACGGCGCGCACCGCGTCGGCGAACGACCCGACGGGCTCGCCCGGCTCGGGCACCCGGTCCAGCAGGAACGCCACCTCCGGCTCGACCCGGGGGTGGATGAAGTCGCCGACGGCGACCGTGCCGCCGTCGGGCAGCCGCATCGCGTCGGTGAGCCGGCCCCAGATCACCTCGTCGACGCCGACCTGGGCCATCTTCGCCCGGCTGGTCAGCCCCATCTTCAGTCCGACGAGGCGCTCACCCCGGTCGAGCCGGCGCTGCACGAGGGCGGTCTGCACCGCGTACGCGCCGTCGACGTCCAGGCCGGTCTCGGCGGCGAGCTGGCCGATCGCGGTGGCGGTGTCGGCCGCCTCGCCCAGCTTCGCCGCGATGCCGGCGGTGTCCACCCCGATCATCAGTTCTCCTCGCTGAAGCAGGTTCGCACCGAGCCGAGCCCGGAGATCCGCGCCTCGTACGCCGCGCCGGGCGTCACCGGCACCATCGGCCCGAGCGCGCCGGAGAGCACCACGTCACCGGCGCGCAGTGGGTCCCCGGCGCGGACGAGGGTGCCGGCGAGCCAGCCGAGGGCGTGCAGCGGGTTGCCGAGGCAGGCCGCCCCCGCCCCGACCGAGACTGGTTCCCCCGCGTGCTCCAGCACCATCCCGCACAGCCGCAGGTCCACGTCGGCGAGCCGGCGCGGCGCGGTGCCAAGCACGAACAGCGCGCTGGAGGCGTTGTCGGCGACGGTGTCCACGATCGAGATGTCCCAGCCGGCGATCCGCGAATCGACGATCTCGATGGCCGGCAGCACGTGGTCGACGGCCCGGACCAGGTCGACAGTGGTGGGTTGCCCAGCGGTGAGGTCCGTGCCGAGCACGAACGCGATCTCCGCCTCCACCCGGGGCTGGAGCAGCCGCCCGATCGGCACCTCGTCGCCGTCGGCGACGGCCATCGCGTCGGTCAGCACCCCGAAGTCCGGCTCGTACACGCCGAGGTTCTCCTGCACGGCCCGGGAGGTCAGGCCGATCTTCGCGCCCACCCGGCGCTCGCCCCGGCCGTGCCAGGCCCGCACCTGGCGCTGCTGCACGAGGTACGCCGAGGCGACGTCCCCCTCCGGCAGCAGTCGGCCGCGCAGCGGCGGGCAGGTCTTGCCGCTCTCCCGGGCCTCGGTCAGCTCCCGGACGGCGGCATCGATATCGATCATGAGAGGTCCACGCAGACGTTGGTGAGTTCGGAGTAGAAGTTCAGGGAGTGCACGCCGCCCTCGCGGCCGATTCCGGACGCCTTGACCCCGCCGAACGGGGTGCGCAGATCCCGCAGGAACCAGGTGTTGACCCAGACGATGCCGGCGTCGAGCCGGGCCCCGGCCCGGTGCGCCCGGCCCACGTCCCGCGTCCACACGGTCGCGGCGAGGCCGTACTCCGTGCCGTTGGCCAGCGCGTACGCCTCCTCCTCGGTATCGAACGGGGCGACGTGCACCACCGGGCCGAAGATCTCCTCGCGGTTGGTGCGGGCGTCGGGGCCGAGGCCGGTGAGCACGGTCGGCCGCACGTACGCGCCGCCGTCGCGGGCGTCGCCGAAGGTGGGCGTGCCGCCGCCGGCCCGGAACTGCGCGCCCTCGGCGCGGGCCAGGTCGTGATGGCCAAGCACCTTGTCCCGGTGCTGCCGGGAGATCAGCGGCATGTTGACGGTGGCCTCGTCTGCCGGCCACCCGTACGCGAGCGCGTCGGCCGCCTTCGCCAGCCGCTCGACGAACTCGTCGAACACCGGGCGCTGCACGTAGATCCGCTCCGTGCACAGGCACACCTGGCCGCCGTTGGTGAAGCTGGACCGCACCGACCCGCCGACGGCCGCGTCGAGGTCGGCGTCGGCGAAGACCAGGCCGGCGTTCTTGCCGCCCAGCTCGAACGAGACGGCCTTCACCCCGTCGGCGGCGGCCCGCATGATCGCCCCGCCGGTGGCGGACTCGCCGGTGAAGGTGATCGCGTCCACCCCCGGGTGGCGGGTGAGGAACTCCCCGGCCGAGTCGGGGCCGAAGCCGTGCACCAGGTTGAACACCCCGGCGGGCACCCCGGCGGCGGCCATCACCTCCGCGAGCAGGGTCGCCGAGGCGGGGGTCTCCTCGCTGGGCTTGACCACCACAGCGTTGCCGCAGGCCAGGGCCGGGGCGACCTTCCAGGTGAGCAGCAGCAGCGGCAGGTTCCACGGGACGATCACGGCGACCACGCCGACCGGCTTGCGCACGGCGTAGTTCAGCGCCCGGCCGCCGGTCGGGGTGACGGTGGTGAACGACTCGGTCGGCGCGGTCGCCACGATCTCCGCGAACGCCCGGAAGTTCGCCGCGCCCCGGGGGACATCCAGCGTCCGGGCCTGGCTGATGGACTTGCCGGTGTCGGCGACCTCGGCGGTGACCAGGTCGTCGAAGCGGCGTTCCAGTTCGTCGGCGACCCGGCGCAGCACCTCGGCGCGGTCCCGCTCCCCCATCCGGCCCCACGGCCCGCGCAGCGCCGCCCGGGCGGCGGCCACCGCGTCGTCGATCGTCGACCGGTCGGCCTCGACCACCTCGAAGACCGGCTCCCCGGTCACCGGGCTGCGCTTGGTGAAACGCCGCCCCGCGTCGACGAACTCCCCGCCGACGAAGTGCCGCAGCAGCCCCGGGTCGCCGGCCGCCCGCCCGGCCATGAGTCCCGGGTCCCAGCTCACGCTCATCGCCGCCGCCCCCGGGCCGCCTCGACCGCCCCCGCCAGCAGCGCCACCGCACCGGCGGCCACGGCCGCACCGACGGCGCCGGCCACCAACGCCGCCCCAGCGGCCGCCGCGCCGAGCGCCGCCTGCTGTCGGCGGACCCGCCGACGCACCTGGGCGTACGGGGTGGTGGAGAAGGAGACCAGCTCGTACTGGGAGACGTACCGGCCGGGCAACGCCCGTTCCAGCGCGTGGTCGAGGCGGCGGCGGGCCTGGAAGACCGGGGAGGCCACCTTGTCGCGCATCTCCACGAAGTTGGCCAGCGCCATCCGGGCGATCGCCTCGGCGTCGTCGCGCCGCCGCGCCTGGAACAGCGGCAGGGCCGCCGCCCAGTCGTCGGCGCACTCGTCGAGGCAGCGGTCCAGCTCCACCACGTCCTCGAACGCGCAGTTCGCGCCCTGGCCGTAGAACGGCACGATGGCGTGCGCGGCGTCGCCGAGCAGCCCGACCCGGCCGTTCGCCTGCCACGGGGCGCAGCGGACGGTGCCGAGCACGCCGACCGGGTTGTGCTGGTAGTCGTCGACCAGGTTCGGTGCCAGCGGCACCAGGTCCGGGTAGTGGGTGGCGAAGTGCCGCTCGATCGCCGCCGGGCTGGTCAACGAGGCGAAGCTCGCCGTGCCGTGGGTGGGCCAGAACAACGTGCAGGTGAAGGAGCGGTCCGGGTTCGGCAAGGCGATCATCATCGACGTGCCGCGCGGCCAGATGTGCAGGGCCGCCGGGTCGAGGGCGAACTCCCCGCCGTCCGGCGGGATGGTCAACTCCTTGTAGCCGTAGTCGAGGAAGTCGAGGCTCTCGTCCAGCACCCCGTGCGCGAGCAGTTGCCCACGCACGGCGGAGCCGGCCCCGTCGGCGCCGAGGACGACCGGCGCGACGGCCGTGACCTTGCCCTGCGGCGTCTCGAAGGTCAGCTCCCCGGTGGCCGGGTCGAGCCCGACGAGCCGGTGGTCGAACGCGACCCGCACCCCGGGCAGCGTGGTGGCGGCGGTGAGCAGGGCGTTGTTGAGCGCGCCCCGGCTGATCGAGTTGATCGCCCGGTCCCCGGCGGCGCTGTACGACTGGAAACTCGGCTCCCCCATCACCGGGTGGATCATGCGCCCGCGCATCGGCAGCGCGTCGGCCAGCACCTCCTCGGCCAGGCCGATGCGGCGCAGCGCGTCGAGCCCGCGCTCGGACAGCGCCAGGTTGATCGAGCGGCCCCGCTCGACCCGACCGGTGCGCGGGTCGCCCCGCCGCTCGTAGAGCGCCACCCGGTAGCCGCGCCGGGCCAGGAAGCAGGCCAGTAGGCAGCCGGCGAGTCCGGCGCCGACGACGGCGATCTCGTCCTGTCGGGGATTCACCGGGTCACCTCCGCAACCGTCGCGGCCAGCGCGTCTGCGACCCGCCAGCAGTCGTGGTACGTCGAGTACAGCGGCACCGGGGCGAACCGGACGACGTCCGGCTCCCGGGCGTCGGCGATCACCCCGTGCTCGTGCCGCAGCCGCTTGGTCAGCTCGCCGGCGCTGCCCGTTTCGATGCGCACCGAGAGCTGGCAGCCCCGGCGGGCCGGGTCGCGGGGGGTGACCACCCGCAGCGGACGGTCGGTGGTCACCTCGTCGAGCAGCCGCTCAAGGTACCCGGTGAGCCGGACGCTGCGCTCCCGCAGCGCCGGCATCCCAACGGCGTCGAACAGCTCCAGCGACGTGCGCACCGGGCCCATGGCGAGAATCGGCGGGTTGGACACCTGCCACGCCTCCACGGTCGCCGGGGGCCGGGAGGTCGGGGCCATCTCGAACCGGGTGGCCGCCTCGGTGCTCCACCAGCCCTCGAAGCGGGGCAGGTCGGGCCGGCCGAGGTGGCGCTCGTGGACGAAGACGCCGGCCAGCGCGCCCGGCCCCGAGTTCAGGTACTTGTAGGAACACCAGGCGGCGAAGTCGACGCCCCAGTCGTGCAGCGCTAGGGGCACGTTGCCGGCCGCGTGCGCCAGGTCCCAGCCGACGACCGCCCCGGCGGCCCGGCCGGCGGCGGTGATCGCCGGGATGTCCAGTAGCTCGCCGGTGAGGTAGTTCACCCCGCCGAGGAGCGCCAACGCGATCGTGTCGCCCTCGGCGGCCAGAAGGTCCACCACGTCGGCGGTGCGCAGGGCGTCCTCGCCGGGGCGCGGGCGCAGCCGGAGCACCGTGGCGTCCGGGTCGAGGCCGTGGAAGCGGGCCTGGCTGCGCACCGCGTAGCTGTCCGAGGGGAAGGCGCTGTCCTCGATGACGATCCGGGTGCGCCGCCCCGCCGGCCGGTAGAAGCTGACCATCAGCAGGTGCAGGTTGACGGTGAGGGAGTTCATCACCACGGCCTCCGTGGGCCGGGCGCCGACCAGTCGAGCGACCGGCCCGGTCAACAACTCGTGGTACGCCAGCCAGGGCCGCTCCGCCTCCAGGTGCCCCTCGACGCCGAGCCGGCCCCACGCGTCCAGGTCGGCCAGCAGCTCGGCGCGGGTGGCCCGGGGTTGCAGGCCGAGCGAGTTGCCGGCCAGGTACGCGGCCTGCGGGTAGCGCCCGCCGTCGGCCGGCGGCACGTGGAACAGGTGCCGGTGCCCGGGGTCGGCCTTGTCGAGCCGGTGCGCCTCGCTCTCCGCGGCGGTCATCGTGCCCTCCCCGCTCACATCGCCGTCCGGGCCGACCACAGCTCCGGGAAGACCACCCGGGACATGCTGCGCTGCAACCAGGCCAGCCCGGCCGAGCCGCCGCTGCCGACCTTCGCGCCCATGGTGCGCTGCACCGCCTTGACGTGGTTCCACCGCCAGTCGCCGAACTGCTCGGCCACCTCGGCCAGCGCCTCGCCGAGCAGCCGGAGCTCGTTGCCCGGGCCCCGCGCGCCGGCCGGCCCGTCGACGCCCGGCCCCTCGTCGTCGTAGACGGCGACCCAGGCGGCCTCCACGGCCGGGTGCGGCCGGTGCTCCTCGGCGACGTCCCGCCCGAGCACCTCGGCCGGCACCTCGAAGCCGCGTCGGGCCAGCAGGGCGATCACCTCGTCCCACAGGCTCGGGGTGGCGAGCGTGGCGCGCAGGTCGGCGTGCACCTCGGCCTGCCGGCGGAACGGCCGGATCAGGGCCGGGTCGCGCAGGCCGAGGGTGAACTCCAGGTGCCGGTACATCGCCGACTGGAAGCCCGAGCCCTCGCCGAGCAGGTTGCGGAACCGGTTGAAGTCGGCCGGGGTCATCCAGCGCAGCCCCTTCCAGGCCGCGTTGAGCCCCTCCAGGTGCAGGGCCGCGCGGCGCAGCGGGGCCAGGGCGTCCCAGACCCGGTCGGCGCGCAGGCAACGCTGGGCCTCGCGCAGCTCGTGGCGGGCCAGCCCGAAGTACAGCTCCATGATCTGGCTGACCACCAGGAAGGACATCTCGCCCGGGTCGTCGCTGAGCGGCTGTTGCAGCCGGTGCAGGGTGCTGGCGTGCACGTACGCGTCGTAGGGCACCCGATCGGCGAAGTCCAGGGTCGGTTCGCCGCCGTTGCGGGCCGCCCGGGCCGCCCGCTGCTGCGGGGTCGCCGGACGGACCGCCGCGGCCAGCGCGGGCGCCCGCAGGTCCGTCTGCTTCACCTGTCGTCTCCTCTATGAGCCGGGTAACGTCATGGTGCCCCGGTCGAGACGCGAAACGGAATGCCGATTCGACGGCACTGCCGGCCTTCGACCTGCCGAGGCAAAGGCGAACTGCCCTTCGGGGTTTCGGAGAGGAAGATCGCGCGTGGACGACATGGACTGGGCGCTGCTGCGCGAACTCCAGGCCGACGCCCGGCTCTCGTTCAGTGAGCTGTCCCGCCGGGTGCACCTGTCGCCGCCGGCCGTGGCCGAGCGGGTCCGCCGGCTGGAGGAGTCGGGGGTGATCACCGGCTACCACGCCCATGTCGACCTGACCCGGGCCGGCCGCACGGTGGTCGCCCTGATCCGAATGTCCTGTTACGGGTCGCGGTGCATCCTCAACGACCCGGACGTCGCGGGCTGGCCGGAGATCATGGAGATCCACCGGATCACCGGGGACGCGTGCAGCATGCTCCGGGTCGCGGCCGGCTCGATCGGGGACTTCGAGCGGGTGATCGACCGGCTCGCCCCGTACGGCCAGCCGTCGAGCACCATGGTCCTCTCCACCCCCCTCGCCTGGCACCCGGTCGCCCGCCTGTAAGGAAGGGCACCTTGTTAACGCTTTCTGTATAGAAAGGGCCCCTTACTAACGCCTCACCACCCGCCGCGCCTCCACGCGGCGGGTTTGCCGCGCCGGCAGGGGGAATGCAGGGCGGACTTGTCCCGGGGAGGATTCCGGTGCCCGGCACCGGGAGGGGGGAACAATGCGGGGGCTCAGCGCGTCACACCGCGTCGTTTCGGCCACGCACGCCGTGCGGGCCATGCTGACCGTACGGGCCGTGCTGACCGTGCTCGGCGTGCTCGGGGCGTTCGTCCTGGCCGCTGGCGCGCCGGCCCGGGCCGGAGAGAACACCTTCATCGAGGTCACCCCGAACAGCGCGCAGGCCGGCACCCGGGTCGACATCCGGGCGAGCTGCGACAACGACAACAACCGCCAGGCCGACGTGCAGTCCGACGCGTTCGGGCGGGTGATGCTCCGGCCGAACAACGGCTTCCTGACCGGGGCGGTCACCATCCCCGGCAACAAGCAGCCCGGCGACTACTCCGTCGAGCTGCGCTGCCCCAACGGCGGCACCGCGACCACCACGCTCACCGTGCTGAACATGGCGCAGCCGAGCAAGGGCCCGAACACGGGTGCCGGCGGCACGGCGGACGAGGGCCGGGACACCGGCACGCTGCTGCTGGTGGGTGGCCTGGTGGCGGCGGCCGTGGCGGCCGGTTTCGGCGCGTTCGGCTCCCGCCGGCGGACCGGGACGCGTTCCTGACGGGAGCCGTCATGGCCCGACGCACGCCCGACCGGCGGGACCCCGCCCGGACTGCGGACCACGCCCGACAGCCGGACCACGCCCAGACGGCGGACGGCGCCCGGATGCCGGGGCGGAGCCGGACGACGCGACAAAAGCGGGTCCGGGCGGCCCTGCTCGCGGCCCGGGGCTGCCGCCGGTTCGCGCGGGTGGCCCGGCAGGCGTTCTCGGCCAGCGTCGCCACCGTGGAGCCATCCGGCCGCCCCGGGCCCGCCGGTGTGGCGGGCCGGTACGGTACGGCCGCCGGACGGTGGCGGTCGGCGGCCCGCCGGGGCCCGGGCTTCCCGGTGCTGTTCGTCGCCACCCTGATGGTGCTGATCGTGGCGATGCTCGGCGTCGAACGGGTGACGGGGTACAGCCTGCTGCCGGACCGGTTCGTCGCCGGGCTGCGCCCCCCGCCGAAGAAGTTCCCGGTGCTGCCGGCCAGCCGGCCGGTCGGCATCGCGAGCGAACCGATCGGCCTCGACGCCCCGGTGCACGACGTGGGCATCGCCGCGGACGGCAGCATCGGGGCACCCGACGCCGACCGCGCCCAGGAGGCCGGCTGGTACGACCAGGGCCCGACCCCCGGCCAGTACGGCCCGGCCGTGATCGTCGGCCACGTCGACACCCGCACCGGGCCGGCGGTCTTCCACGAGCTGCGGGAGCTGCGCTCCGGCGACCGGGTCGAGGTGCGCCGGGCCGACCGCTCCGTGGCGATCTTCGAGGTCGACGAGGTGCGGCGCTACGACAAGGCCCGGCTGCCGGTGGACGAGGTCTACGGCGACTTCAGCCGGCCGGGGCTGCGCCTGATTACGTGCGGCGGCGCGTGGGTCGGTGGCGAGACGGGATACGCCGACAACGTGGTCGTGTACGCGTCCCTGGTGCGGGCCCGCACCGGCTGACAGGGCCGGCGGGCAGGGGTATCCGGTGCGCGACGAGGACGCCGCGGCGAGGGGCGAGGCGTGGGGACGCGGGCGAGCCGGACGGGGAGGCGGGCGAGCCGCTCAGGCCGCGGCCTCGGCCTCGCGCAGGTCGAGCCAGTCCGCCCAGCGCGGGTCCGGGGCCCGGTGCCCGAGCACCCGCCAGGCCGTCCCCTTCGGCACGGCGGGCGGCGCGTGCAGCCGCCAGCCCAGCTCGGCCGGGGTCTTGTCGCCCTTCGTGTGGTTGCACCGAGCGCAGGCGGCCACCACGTTCTCCCAGGCGTGCCGGCCGCCCCGGCTGCGCGGGAAGACGTGGTCGATGGTCTCGGCGGGCCCCCGGCAGTACGCGCACCGCCAGCCGTCCCGGGCGAAGATCGCCCGCCGGGAGAGCCCGATGTGGGCGCGGTAGGGCACCCGGACGAAGCGGGTCAGCCGGACCACCGAGGGCACCGGGAGCGCGTCGCGGGCGCTGTGCAGGATGCCCTCGCCGTCGGCGACACAGACGGCCTTGGCGGAGAGAACGAGGATGGCGGCACGACGCACCGACACGACACACAGCGGCTCGTAGGTGGCGTTGAGAACCAACGCGCCGGAGCCCACCGTGGGTCGTATGTCAGGCATCGAGCTCACCCTCCCGGTCCAGCCGCTCCCACCGCTGGCCACGCCGAGCGTGCCCGCGCACGGCGGAACGACGCCGGCGTCGGCGGGATCACCGACGTCCGTTGCGCCAATCGTCCCTGATAAGGCCACGGATTGCACGTACTAATCTCTCTTGTGCTAGAGAGATCATCTCGATTGGTACGGATCGCTGGTGCTGCCTGGGTGGTCTCTGCTGTCGTCTGACATCAGTTGATGGCCCTTGCCGGTCTCAGTTGTGCCGAATCTGTGCCCGATGATCTTGCGCCGGGCATCGATGGGGTTACTGACTCTCGGGCCGGACGAAGGTCCCGCGTTGCGGCACGACGAACAGCACGCTCTGATCCACCAGCACAGCAATTGCACGTCGCACGGTCGCGCGAGCAAGGCCGTACTCCTGGACAAGCTGAGACTCGGACGGGATGGCCCGGTTGGGCTGCCAGTCACCGCGACGAATCCGGGCCGCCAGGATGCCGGCCAGTTGGCGATAGGGCGGCAGCGGCGCGCCGTGGTCGATGCCGGCATCCGGGTCAGGCTCCATGGCACTGACGCTAAAAGTCTCGACACGAGCGGCTTCGAGCTTCTACGTACCTAGACGTCTGTAGACCAAGCTTGATACGGTGCGGCCAACCCGCTGTGCCGGTCGTGGAGGACCCGAACCCGCCCCGGTGCGGCGGCACCCCTGCCCGGCTGGGCTTCCCCGGCTCAGCCGGGCAGGGCTCACCGGCGAGGAGATACGGCACCATGACGGAAGTTCAGCCCCCGGCCCCTGGCCAGGAGCTGTGGATCACCCGTGAAGCGTCCGCGCAGTTCGCGGGCCAATACTTCCTGTTTCGGGTGATCTCGGTGTGCCCAAAGCCCACCTACCAGGGTTGGGGCTTGGCTGACCGGATACGTGCTAGACAGCCGGGGCATGGCGGTGGACAAGCGGGAGATCTTCGTGCGGCTGGTCGGTCTTCGCCCAGCTCAATGCCTTGTCCGGTGACCAGCGGCTAGCGGCATCGCGCCCTGGATGTCGGCGTACAGGACCGAGTGCACAGGCAGGTACGCCGGAGCTTACAGAGATCGGGATGCCAGAAGGGTCGACGACGTCTGTCGAGCCAGCCTCCATGTCACACTGCGGGCCCACTCGCCGACTACACCCCGTCACTGCCGGGGCTGGTCGCGCTCATACCGGGTCGCGGCATGAGCGTGCGGATCGAGAGGCAGCGACGAGCGGCGCGAGCGGAATGAGGCCCCGGTTCGCTTTGGGCGGAAGCGATGTTGAGTTGTCAACTGGCCATGCCGGCTCATGCCTTGGCGAGGGCGTGGAGCGTTTCGGTGGTCGCCGGATCGGCAGGGAAGAATGCCTCGACGGCCAGCCCGGCGACGGTGACATCCAGCGGCGTGCCGAAGAGGGTGGTGGTGCTGAAGAAGGACAGCTCCTGGTCGTTGTGGCGGTATCGAAGCGGGACGACGACGCGCGAAACGGCGTCGCTGATGGGTGCAGCATGGCCGTTGCCGCCGGGATAGCCGCGAAGCTCCTCGTGCAGTTCGTACAGGGCCGAGTCGTTGGTTGTCACGGCCTGCTGGCGCAGCCGGTGGAGCAGGTGGGCGCGCCACTCCGGCAGGTTGAGGATTCGCGGGGCCATGCCGTCGGGGTGCAGGCTGAGCCGCAGCACGTTGATCGGTGGGGCTAGGAGGTGGGGCTCGGCACCGGCAGTGAGCAGGGCGACAGCAGGGTTGGCTTCGACGAGGTGCCAATGCTGGTCGATGAGCACTGCGGGGTACGGGCTGTGTCCGTCGAGGATCTGCCGTACGGCGGCACGTACCGGAGCCAGTTCCGGGTCGCTCAGCTCGTGGCTGGGGTAGGCAGGTGCGTAGCCGCCAGCGAGCAGCATCGTGTTGCGCTCAGCCAGCGGCATGTCAAGCTGCTCCGCCAGCCGCAGGATCAATTCCGGGCTCGGCCGAGACCGCCCGGTCTCTACGAAGCTCAGATGCCGGGCCGAAACCCCCGCCTCGATCGACAGGTCGAGCTGACTCATCCCGCGAGTTCGGCGCCAGTCGCGCAGGAGCTCCCCGACTGGTCGCCCCGGCCTGGTCATGGTCGTCACGCCACCGACCCTAATTACCGCACTGGCGCACAGACCATTACCTGCGACGTAATCGACAGCGCGCAAGGCGCCGGAGATCATCTCTTCCAGAGGCGACAACCCGCCCCTATTCCCAGCAAACGAGGAGAGATCCATGGTTACCGCGTTCGATGAGCTGGCCCAGCGGTACATCGCGATCTGGAACGAGACCGATCCAGCGAGGCGGCGCCAGTACATCAACGACCTGTGGGCCCCCGAGGGCCGCTACATCGACCCGCTGGCCGTCGCCGAGGGCCGGGAGGCCATTGACGCAACGATCGCGGCAGTGCAGAGCCAGTTCCCCGGCATGACGTTCCGGTTGGCCGGACCGGTCGACGGCCACCACAACCAAGCCCGCTTCACCTGGGAGCTCGGGCCAGAAGACGTCGAGGCACTGATCGTAGGTTTCGACGTCGCAATAACCGACGGCAACGGACGGCTGACGCAGGTTCTGGGATTCCTAGACCGAGTCCCAGCGGCGAAATGACCCGGGGGCGGCGCCCGCAGGCGACACGGTGGGTGTCGGACTGGATACCGACCGTCGACGACACCGCCGACCGCCCCCCGCGGCCGCCTCTGCTCACCACTCGACAGCGGACCTGGGCGCGTTGTGCTGTCCAGTCCGCGTCTGACGAGGACCACCGGCACAAGCGCCGAAACCGGCCGTAACGAACGGAGAGCTCATGACCGCGTACGCATTTGCTCACCTACGCAAAGCACCAGTCCACGCCGAGGTGCTGAAGTACATGGAACGCATCCAAGCCACCCTCGCCCCCTTCGGCGGCCGGTTCATCGTCCACGGCGGAACCATAGACGTACTGGAAGGCAACTGGCCAGGCGATGTGGTGATCATCGAATTTCCCGACATGACCAAGGCCCGCTCGTGGTACCACTCCAGCATCTACCAGGAGATCAAGCCGCTGCGGACAAATCACCTAGCGGGCGAGGTGATCCTCGTCGAAGGAGTTGAGGCCAACCACAGCTCATCGCAGATGGCTGCCGAACTCCGTCAAGCCAATGGGCTGTAGCGTAGTGAATCTGACCCCCGCCCGACGCTCGCTCATCGGCAAATCCGCACGCCGAGGAACGGCCGAGCTCGGCAATACCCGTCACGCAACGTCACCGACTTGGACCGCCTTCATCAGGCGGCGAGTTGCCGGACACCCACCGGCGCGGCCGTCGACGAGCGTCCTCCCCCCAAGGTCATACCCGCACGATAGATCGACCCTAGGGCGTGTGTCGAAGTCGGTCACAGCCATTCGTTGATCGCGGCGATGTGCACGGTGGCCTGGTAGCAGACGGCCAGCTTGTCGAATCGCCCCAGTTCTGCCCAACTGGCTGCCGCTTGTGTTTCGTCGGCTTCCATGGGCGCCGCGCGCGCCGGGACGTGACCGGCCGCCAGGCCGCATGCGCGGCCCGGCGCTGGCGCGGCGGCGGGCCGCTTGCGGCCCGCCCTTGACCGGGAAGCTGATCACCGATCGGTATTGGTCTGAGCTGTGGGAGACCTGGCGGTCGGCTGCGGGCTGGCCCAAGGAAGGAACTCCACTCCCTGCGACACTTCTTCGCCTCGACGCGGATGAGCAACGGCGTCGAGCCGCAAGAGGTTCAGAAGGCGCTACGACACGCAAGCCTGCGGATCACGCTAAAGACCTACGTCCACTGGATGCCGAAGAGCAATCGGCGGCGTGGCCTGGTCGGGCAGATCTTCCGGCCAGGCAAGGGCGGTCAGACGGTCGACCGGATTGGTCAAGATCATCCCTAGTTTGTGCCCTGATTGTGCCAAGTGATCTCGTCTGGGGTTCTTGCAGGCCACCGCCCTGGGCGCGTACCCGCTGGCGGGCGGTCGCGGACGGTGCGGTACGAAAGCAGGGTGAGCGCCGCCAGCCTGATCCTCGCCACGCTGTCCTTCGCCGTGGCCCCGGACGCGTCCCCGAGCCCGTCCCCGAGCGCAAACTGTCAGGGCAGCACCTCCTGCGAATGGGTGTACGAGACGACCGGCTCGTCCTGGTTCGCGGAGGGCAGCTACTGGATCCTGCTCAAGCCGCTGCGGGTGCTGCTGATCGTGGCCCTCGCGTTCCTCGCCCGGTGGGCGCTGCACCGGATGATCAAGCGGCTGGTCCGGACCACCGCCGACGGGGTGCCCACGCTGCTGCGCCCGCTGCGCGAGCGGGTGCCGACCGCCACACACGAGCCCGGGGAGTTCGTCCCCGAGCGGCGCCGGCAGCGGGCCGAGGCGATCGGTTCGGTGCTGCGCAGCATGGTCACCGCGTTCGTCTTCGGCATCGCGCTGCTGATGATCCTGCGGGAGTTCAGCTTCGACCTGGCGCCGCTGCTGGCCAGCGCGGGCATCGCCGGCGTGGCGCTCGGCTTCGGCGCGCAGAGCCTGGTCAAGGACTTGATCGCCGGGCTGTTCATGCTGGTCGAGGACCAGTACGGCGTCGGCGACACGGTGGACCTGGGCGAGGCGACGGGCGTGGTGGAGTCGGTCGGCCTGCGGGTCACCACCGTCCGCGACGGCCGGGGTGTGCTCTGGTACATCCGCAACGGCGAGATCGTCCGGGTGGGCAACAAGAGCCAGGGATGGGCGCTGGTCGTGGTCGACCTGCCGATCGGGTTCGCCGGCACCGAGGAGGCGACGGCGGTGCTGCGCACGGCCGCCGCGTCGGTGGCGCTGGACCCGGAGTTGGCCCCGGAGATCGTGGAGCAGCCCGACGTGCTGGGCGTCGAGCAGATGACCGTGGACGGCGCGGTGATCCGTACGGTGGTGAAGACCACTGCGGACGGGCAGTTCGCGGTGGGCCGGGAGCTGCGCCGGCGGCTCGCCGAGGCACTGGAGAACTCGGGCATCACCGCGAAGATCGCCGCCGCCCGCCTCTACCCGGGTGTTCCGCTGCGGGCCACGAACGACACGGCGACGGGCCAGGGCGGGGCCACCTGAGCCACCGAGAGCATCGATGGCCTGCGGTTTCCCTGACCGACAATCCAGGGGTCGCGGACCGCGTAGCCCCTCGGGTATCGTCCGTTCGTTCAGTCGGAGATGCGACGATCAATCCGTTCGCCCTAGCTAGTTGTCAGACGATCGGGCAGAATCCGGTACGCACGCCACCTGCCGGAGCGTGATCACGTCTCGCTGATCCGTAGATCTGACGACGGTTCCCGGTCAGGCCATCACGAGTGGCCCACCGTGGGAACGATGGAGGCCACGGTGTCCGACGAGCGACCCTCCCAGGAAGGGCCGGCCACCTTCCGTGAGGTGTTCGCCCAGCGGGAGTACGGGGCGGTCCTCACCGCCAGCGCCCTCTCCTGGATCGGCGATTTCGTCGCCAAGGCCGCCGTCACGGTGCTGGTCTACCGCGAGACGCATTCCGTGGCCTACTCGGCCGCCGCGTTCGCGGTCAGCTTCCTGCCCTGGTTGATCGGCGGCCCGCTGCTGGCCACGCTGGCCGAGCGGTACCGCTACCGCTCGGTGATGGTGGCCTGCGACCTGATCCGGATGGTCCTGATGGCGCTCGTCGCCATCCCGGGCAACGAGCCGTGGCTGATCCTCTGCCTGCTCTTCGCGACCACCCTGGCCAACCCGCCCAGCCAGGCCGCCCGGTCCGCGCTGATGCCGCTCATCCTGACCGGCGACCGGCTGGTGGTCGGGCTCTCGCTGAACAGCAGCACCGCCCAGGCCGCCCAGGTGCTCGGCTACCTGATCGGCGCGGCCCTGGCCACGTTCAACCCGACTCTCGCCCTGCTGGTCAACGCGGCCACGTTCGCCCTCTCGGCGGTCCTGGTCCGTCTCGGCGTCCGGGACCGGCCACCGGCGATGACCAGCGCCCACCGCAGCCACCTGCTGCGGGAGACCGGCGACGGCTTCCGGATCGTCTTCGGCACCCCGGTGCTGCGGGCGATCGCCCTGCTGGTCTTCAGCGCCATGCTCTTCTCGATCGTGCCGGAGGGGCTGGCCGCCGCCTGGGCCCGCGAGGGCTTCGACGACGGCGTGGACAGCGGGGCCGCCCAGGCTGTGATCATGGCCGCCAACCCGGTCGGCTTCATCGTGGGCGGGCTGCTGGTCGGCCGGGCGGTCGCCCCGGCCCGCCGGCTCGTGCTGATCCGGCCGCTGGCGGTGCTCGCCCCGCTCGTCCTGGTGCCGTCGCTGCTCGACCCGCCGCCGCTGGTGGTGGCCCTGCTCGCCGGCCTCTGCGGTTTCGCGGTCGCCGGGCTGCTCCCGGTCGCCAACGGGCTCTTCGTCCGGGCGCTGCCGAACGGGTACCGGGCCCGCGCGTTCGGGGTGATGGCCACGGGGGTCCAGGTGATCCAGGGCTTCGCGGTGCTGGCGACGGGGCTGCTCGCCGAGCACTTCCCGATCCCGGTGGTGGTCGGGGGGTGGAGCGCGGCAGGCGTACTGCTGATGCTGTTCACCGCCGCGCGCTGGCCGAAGCGGGCGGCGATCGACGCGGCGGTCGAGGCCGCCGGCAACGCCGACCCGGCGGCCCGGCCCGCCGAGCCCCGCCCACGGCCCGCCACCCCGGGCGACGGGCACGCGGGTGGCCAGCCGGGCGAGCGCGGCCGGGCCAGCCAGGCGGTGAGCTGACCCACTCCCCGACGTCGCCGCGACCCACGCGGCGACGAGGACGGCGGCGCCCCGGCCGGTACGCCTCCGCCGGTTCCGGCCGCACCTGGCAGGATGGAACGGTGAATCCCACCGGTGAGTCCGAGCGTGCCGTGACCCTCTTCGAGGCGGTCGGCGGCGAACCCACCTTTCGCAAGCTGGTGGACGAGTTCTACGTAGGCGTCGCCACCGATCCGCTGCTGCGGCCGATGTACCCGGAGGAGGACCTGGGCCCCGCCGCGGACCGGCTGACACTGTTCCTCATGCAGTACTGGGGCGGCCCCAACACCTACTCCGCCCAGCGGGGGCATCCCCGGCTGCGGATGCGGCACGCCCCGTTCCGGATCGGTGCCGCCGAGCGCGACGCCTGGCTGCGCCATATGCGGCGGGCCGTGGACCGGCTGGACCTACCGTCGGAGATCGCCACCGCGCTCTGGGACTACCTGGAGCGAGCCGCGTACTTCATGGTGAACGTCATGGAAGATCCGGCCAGGCCGGCCTGACGCGCGCCCGCCCGGGTCGCCATCGGCGGCCCGGGCGGAACGGCACGGATCAGAGAAGGGCACCCTCGTCGTGCAGCCAGTCCACGAAGGTGGTGGCCACCGCGGCACCGCAGTCGAGCAACTCCACCAGGAGCGCGTCGTGCGTCCCGGCGCCGAGCGGCACCTGCAACTCCGCGTAGATCGGCAACTGCCCCCGCTCGGTGGGGTCTCCGATGTAGGCCTTGCAGAACCGGCGGGTGTGGTTCCACTCGTTGACCACCCGGTACGCCCGGTCGGCCCAGTCCGGCGGGACCGTCGCGTGCGGACGGGCCCGCATCACCAGGATTTCGTCCTCGGGACCTTCCAGAGTGACCAGCACCGCGTGCCGCTCCCACATGGCCAGCAGGTTGCCGTCACCGTCTGCCAGGTAGCGCACGTCCAGCAGGTCGAGCGCGTCGCAGACCCGACGTAGGGTGACCGGCACGACGGTGGCCGACATGTCGGCGATCATCGGCCGGTCGACGGGCGGGCAGTCGTCGCCCGGTTGACGTGGGGCCGGTGGTCCGACCCAGACGGTGCTGTCCACTGTGATCCCGCTTCGAGTTTCCGGTTCGCCGCCAACGGCGGGACCGGGGCGCCATGACCACCACGGCATCGCTCGCGCACCTCACTCCCCAGCGGATCCAGTCGCCTACGGTGCGTTGGATCCGAGGATGGACGGTACCCGGACAGCCGGGTTGTAGCATCCCCCCAACGACAGCCCCAGGCCAGAAGAATGACCACGGGTCATACTTTCGGCCGAGCCCCAAGTGGCGTAACGGCAAGATCCACAACCTTCTGCGACCACACAGTTCCGTATGGTCCCACCAGGCCGACCCACCGGCCAGCCATCCTCACCTGAACATCGCCGCTCCCGACCCCCGCACCGGGGCTCGCGGCGGCCCCGGCGGCACTGCCGGGGCGGCCCAGGAAGCCCATGCGGACCAGCCCCTGGACCAGTCGCTGGGCGATCTCGACCGGCGGGCCGGACGGGTCGTCCGGGGTGACCACCACCGCGACGTGGTCGAGCAGCGCGTCTCTCAGCACCCGCTGCCCGACCGGTCGGCCGGCCACGCCGTGCGCGGCGGCCTCCCGCAGCGTGCCGGCCGCCGCCTCGGCGATCCGCCACAGCTCCCCGGCCGGCAGCAGCTCCACCGGCCGGCTCGCCGGCGGCGGCAGCGGCCAGCGCCACTGCGCGTCCCGCCGGGCGGGCAGCTCGCCCGCGCCGGACGACAGGGCGGCCAGCAAATCCCGGGCGGGCACCGCCGCGTCACCGCACCCTGTTCCGGCCACCGTCCGGACGGCCAGCACGCCCCACGGCAGCCGGGCCCAGAGCGCCGTCCGGCCGGTGGCCGCGGCGGGTCCGCCCGCCCCCGACCCGCCGTCGGACCGGCCGGGCGCGGACGGGTCCCCGACCCGGACACCGGGCGGGGTCGCCGGCTCGGCCGGGCGCAGCCGGACCAGCGCGGCCGGGTCGAGCCGGACCAGCCGGGCCAGGAACGCGCCCGCGTCGGCCACCCCGGTCAGCCCGTGTCCACCGGCTGGACCGGCGCCGGCGGCGGCCGGACCGGAGCCCAGTGGGCGCACCGGGGCGTCGCTCACGCCGGCCCTCCGGCCGCGCCGCCGGGGGCGTACGACAGCAGGAAGGCCCGCTCCTCGTCGGTGATCCGCCGGGGGCGCTGGGCGGCCAGGTCGAACGGGACCAGCACCGAGCGGGCGGTGCTGGCCAGCGTGTCGCCGTCGTACAGCTCGTAGGCGACGGTGAACCGGGACACCCGGATCTCCTCCACCCACAGCTCGATCCGGACGGTGGGGGCGGATTCCGCGGTGGCCCGGCCCAGCGCGTAGTCGACCGGGCGCAGGTAGTCGACCTCGTGCCGGCGGATGACCACCCCGTCGGCGAACGAGCCCACTCCCCATGCCCGGCCGCCGGCGAACATCAACGCCACCCGCGCCTCCTCGTAGAGGGTGAGGAAGCGCGAGTTGTTGACGTGGCCGTACGCGTCCAGGTCGGACCAGCGCAGCGTGCAGCGGTAGACGAAGCGGTCCGCCATGCTCAGTCGCGGGTGAGCTTGCGGTAGGTCACCCGGTGCGGGCGGGCCGCCTCGGCCCCGAGCCGATCGATCTTGTTCTTCTCGTACGAGTCGAAGTTGCCCTCGAACCAGAACCACTTCGCGGGGTCCTGGTCGTCGCCCTCCCAGGCCAGGATGTGCGTCGCGACCCGGTCCAGGAACATCCGGTCGTGGGAGATGACCACGGCGCAGCCGGGGAACTCCAGCAGCGCGTTCTCCAGGCTGGAGAGGGTCTCGACGTCCAGGTCGTTGGTCGGCTCGTCGAGCAGGATGACGTTGCCGCCGATCTTCAGGGTCAGCGCCAGGTTGAGCCGGTTGCGCTCGCCGCCGGAGAGGACCTTGGTCGGTTTCTGCTGGTCCGGCCCCTTGAACCCGAACGCCGCGATGTACGCCCGCGACGGCATCTCGACCTTGCCGACCATGAGGTGGTCGAGCCCGTCGGAGACGACCTCCCAGACCGTCTTGTCGCCGGCGAGGCCCTGCCGGTTCTGGTCGACGTACGACAGGGAGACCGTCTCGCCGATCCGGACCTGGCCGTCGGTGGGCTGCTCCAGACCGACGATCGTCTTGAACAGGGTGGTCTTGCCGACGCCGTTCGGGCCGATGATGCCGACGATGCCGTTGCGCGGCAGCGAGAACGACAGGTTGTCGATGAGGACCCGGTCGCCGAAGCCCTTGGTGAGGTTGTGCGCCTCGATGACCGTGCTGCCCAGGCGCGGGCCCGGCGGGATCTGGATCTCCTCGAAGTCCAGCTTCCGGGTCTTCTCCGCCTCGGCGGCCATCTCGTCGTACCGGTCGAGGCGGGCCTTGGACTTGGTCTGCCGCGCCTTGGCGTTGGAGCGGACCCACTCCAGTTCCTCGGTGAGGCGCCTCTTCATCTTCGCGTCGCGGCGGCCCTCGACGGCCAGCCGGGCGGCCTTCTTCTCCAGGTAGGTGGAGTAGTTGCCCTCGTAGCCGACGGCCCGGCCCCGGTCCAGCTCCAGGATCCAGCCGGCCACGTTGTCCAGGAAGTACCGGTCGTGGGTGATCGCCATGACGGTGCCGGCGTACTTGGCCAGGTGCTGCTCCAGCCAGGAGACGCTCTCCGCGTCCAGGTGGTTGGTGGGCTCGTCGAGCAGCAGCAGGTCGGGGGCCTCCAGCAGCAGCTTGCACAGCGCCACCCGGCGGCGCTCGCCGCCGGAGAGCTGGGTGACGTCGGCGTCCGGCGGCGGGCAGCGCAGCGCGTCCATGGCCAGTTCGAGCTTGGAGTCGATGTCCCAGGCGTCGGCGTGGTCCAGCTCCTCCTGGAGCTTGCCCATCTCCTCCATCAGTTCCTCGGAGTAGTCCGTCGCCATCTGCTCGGCGATCTTGTTGAACCGCTCCAGCTTCGCCTTGGTCTCGGCGACCGCCTCCTCGACGTTGCCGAGGACGGTCTTGGCGTCGTTGAGCGGGGGCTCCTGGGCCAGCAGGCCGACGGTGTAGCCGGGCATGAGCCGGGCCTCGCCGTTGCTCGGCCGGTCCAGCCCTGCCATGATCTTGAGGAGGCTGGACTTACCCGCGCCGTTCGGGCCGACCACACCGATCTTGGCCCCCGGCAGGAAGCTCAGCGTCACGTTGTCGAGCACGACCTTGTCGCCGTGCGCCTTGCGCGCCTTTTCCAGGACGTAGATGTACTGGGCCACGGTGCGGGCTACCTCCGTTGATTGCTGATCTCGACGCTTCGGGATGCGGGCGCGGGCTCCGTGGGCCGCTCGCCGCCGCCGGCCGGGGGCCGGCCACAACGCTCGCCGCCGCCGGCCGGGGCCGGCCACAACGCACGCCGTCGTCAATCCTGACAGGTACGCCGGGCTACGCCCACATCACCCCGCCCACGGAGTACGGCGACCGGCGGGAACCGATGGGCGAGATCCTGCCGAAGGAGTGGCCGATCGTCGACCCGTGAGCCGGATGGCAGGGGTGATCACCTTCACGGTTCGGCCCGTGTGGGACGGGTAGGTAACTCCGGCACGGGGGCCAAGACGCCGCAGCTACGCTCAGTACGCTCATTGCGGTGGACCCGTCAGCACCCGGAGGTGGCCGAACGTGACCGTCCGTAGTTCCTTTGTCGTAGTGGCGAACCGACTACCGGTCGACGAGGTGATCACCCCCGAGGGGCGGCAGTGGCGACGCAGCCCCGGCGGGCTGGTCACCGCCCTGCACCCCGTCCTCGCCGAGCACCAGGGGACCTGGGTCGGCTGGGCCGGCGGCACCGGCCCCGCCCCCGAGCCGTTCGACCTGGAGGGCATCCGGCTGCACCCGGTGCCGCTGAGCGCCGACGAGTTGGAGCGCTACTACGAGGGCCAGTCGAACGCGACGATCTGGCCGCTCTACCACGACGCGGTGGAGACACCGGCGTACAAGCGCCGCTGGCGCGAGGCGTACCGGCTGGTCAACGCGCGGTTCGCGGAGGCCGCGGCGGAGGTCGCGGCCGACGGTGCGACGGTCTGGGTGCAGGACTACCAGCTCCAGCTCGTCCCCGCGATGCTCCGCGAGCTGCGCCCCGACCTGCGGATCGGCTTCTTCCTGCACATCCCGTTCCCGCCGATCGAGCTGTTCATGCAGATGCCGTTCCGCACCGAGATCCTGCGCGGGCTGCTCGGGGCGGACCTGATCGGCTTCCAGCAGCGGCTGGCCGCGCAGAACTTCGTCCGGCTGGCCCGGCACCTGCTCGGGCTACGTTACGAGGGGCAGATGATCCAGGTCGACGGCCGCCAGGTGAAGGCGGGCGCGTTCCCCATCTCCATCGACACGAAGGAGATGGAGCGGCTGGCCGAGGACCCGGCGATCCAGTCCCGGGCCAAGCAGATACGCGAGGAGCTGGGCAACCCGAAGACGATCATCCTGGGCGTCGACCGACTCGACTACACGAAGGGCATCGAGCTCCGCCTCAAGGCCTTCCGCGAGCTTCTCGCTGACGGAAAGTTGACAGTGCCGGACGCGGTTATGGTGCAAGTGGCCACGCCGAGCCGGGAACGGGTGGAGCACTACCAGGCCCTACGGGTCAAGGTCGAGCGCGAGGTTGGTCGGATTAATGGCGAATTCGGCAGAGTGGGCGTGCCGGCAGTGCACTATCTGCATCAGTCGTACAGTCGCAGTGAGTTGGCAGCGATGTACGTCGCCGCCGACGTCATGATGGTGACCCCGCTGCGAGACGGAATGAATCTGGTGGCCAAGGAGTACGTGGCATCGCGCGCCGACCAGGGCGGCGCGCTCGTGCTCAGTGAGTTCGCTGGCGCCGCGACAGAGCTGCGCCAGGCGTTTCTGTGTAACCCGCACGACCCGGACGCGGTCAAGGACGCGTTGCTCAAGGCCGTGCACGTGGAGAAGCCCGAGGCCCGTCGCCGCATGCGGATCATGCAGCGCCACCTGCGCACCCACGATGTGGGGCACTGGGCGAAGTCGTTCCTCACCGAGCTCGGTGTGCCTGATTCGGAGGTTGCGTGAACACGTCCGTCCACGATGAAACGGCCCTGGCCGCGGGAGTGTTGGCCCCGGAGCTGCGGGCGGCCATCGGGCGGATAGCCCGCGTTCCGCAACTCCTCGTCGCCTGTGACTACGACGGCACCCTCGCGCCGATCGTGGAGGACCCGAGCAAGGCCGTGCCGCTGCCCGAGTCGGTCGCCGCCGTACGCGCGCTCGCCGCGCTGCCGCAGACCACCGTCGCCGTGGTCTCCGGCCGGGCGCTGCGCGACCTCGCCGCGCTCTCCCGGCTGCCCAGCGAGGTCCACCTCGTCGGCAGCCACGGTTCCGAGTTCGACATCGGCTTCGTCGAGCGGCTCTCCCCCGAGCTGATCGCCGTGCGCACCCGGCTGCGCGACGTGCTGCGCGAGATCGCCAACGCCCACCCGGGCGTCCGGCTGGAGCGCAAGCCCGCCAGCGTCGCCGTGCACACCCGCGGGGTGGACCCGCAGGTCGCCGCCGCGGCGATCGACGCGGTCCGCACCGGCCCGGCCACCTGGGACGGCGTCACCGTCACCCAGGGCAAGGAGGTCATCGAGCTGTCCGTGGTGGCGACCCACAAGGGCACCGCCGTCGACCAGCTCCGCACCCAGCTCTCGGCCAGCGCCGTGCTGTTCATCGGCGACGACGTCACCGACGAGAACGCGTTCGGCAACCTGCACGGCCCGGACATGGGCATCAAGATCGGCCCCGGCGAGACGAAGGCGGACTACCGGGTCGCCGAGCCGATCGAGGCCGCCCGGGCGCTGGGCCTGCTGCTGGAGACCCGGCGGCACTGGCTCTTCGGGGAACGGGCCGTCCCGATCGAGCGGCACTCGATGCTCGCCAACGGGCGTACGGTCGCGTTGCTCACCCCCGAGGCCAAGGTCACCTGGCTCTGCCACCCCAAACCCGACTCGGCGGCGATCTTCGCCGATCTGGTCGGCGGCGGGCCGGCCGGGCACTTCAGCGTCGCCCCCGAGCGCGGCGGCATCCCGCTCGGCCAGCGCTACCGCTCGGGCACGATGACCGTCGAGACCCGCTGGTCGGGCCTCACCGTCACCGACTGGCTGGACAAGCCGGCCCGGGAGACCACCCCCGACGGCCCGGCCGTCGTCACCGGCGACTCCACCCTGGTCCGGGTGCTCAGCGGCTCCGGGAAGATCCGGGTGGAGTTCGCCCCCCGGCCCGAGTTCGGTCAGGTCGCCACGCAGCTCCAGCCGGTCGGCGACGGGCTGCTGGTGCTCGGCTCCAACGAGCCGATCGCGCTCTACTCCCCCGGGATGGAGTGGCAGGTCACCAACGACGGCGGGTACGAGACGGCGAAGGCCGTCGTCGACCTGTCCGCCGCCGGCGGGCAGGTGGTGCTGGAGCTGCGCTTCGGCACACACAGCCTGGAGCACCACCGGCGGACGGTCCACGATCGGCAGGCCGCCGCCGAGCAGCCGTGGAAGGACTGGGTGGCCTCGCTGCGGCTGCCCACCACCGCCCGGGACCTGGTGGCCCGCAGCGCGCTGACCCTGCGCGGCCTCTGCCACGAGGCGACCGGCTCGATCCTCGCGGCGGCGACCACGTCGCTGCCCGAGGAGCTGGGCGGCGTCCGCAACTGGGACTACCGGTACTGCTGGCTGCGCGACGCGGCGATGACCGCGCGGGCGCTGGTCGACCTCGGCTCCACCGAGGAGGCCGAGGGGTTGCTGCGCTGGGTGGACGGCTGCATCGAGCGCACCGGTGGGCACCCCGAGCGGCTGCACCCGCTCTACACGGTCGACGGGTACGAGCTGGGCGCCGAGGCGGTCATCGACACCCTGCCCGGGTACGCCGGCTCCCGGCCGGTCCGGGTCGGCAACCTCGCCAACCACCAGCTCCAGCTCGACGTGTTCGGCCCCATCGCCGACCTCATCGCCGCCGTCGCCGACGCCCGGGGCTCGGTCCGCGACGACGAGTGGCGGGTGCTGGAGAACATGGTCGAGGCGGTCCGCCGCCGCTGGCACGAGCCCGACCACGGCATCTGGGAGGCCCGCCTCCCCCCACGGCACCACATCTTCTCCAAGGTGATGTGCTGGATGACCGTCGACCGGGCGCTGCACGTGGTACGGCAGCACGGCGGCGAGGACCGGCCGGAGTGGGTGGAGCTGCGCGACCGGATCGGCGCCAACGTGCTGGAGTACGGCTGGCACTCCGACGTCGAGGCGTACAGCGTCGCGTACGGCGACGAGGACATGGACGCCTCGTCGCTGTGGATCGGCCTGTCGGGCCTGCTCCCGGGCGACGACCCGCGTTTCCTGTCCACCGTGCTGCGGATCGAGGCGGACCTGCGCAGCGGCCCGGTCGTCTACCGGTACCACTGGGACGACGGCCTGCCCGGGCGCGAGGGCGGCTTCCACATCTGCACGGCGTGGCTGATCGAGGCGTACCTGCGCACCGGCCGCCGCACCGACGCGGAGGAGCTGTTCGCCCAGATGATCGACACGGCGGGCCCGACGGGGCTGCTCCCCGAGCAGTACGACCCGCTGGCCGAGCGCGGGCTGGGCAACCACCCGCAGGCCTACAGCCACCTCGGCCTGATCCGCTGCGCTCTGCTGCTCGACAACATGCTCAAGCAGTGACCTGACGGGCGAAACGGGGCCGGCGGCACTCGCCTCCGGCCCCGTACGGCTGTCAGGGCCTCAGGGCCTCAGGAGTCGAGCACGCCCACCACGTCGCCGACCACCACGACCGCCGGGGGACGCAGCCCCACCGCGACCACGTCGGCGGCCACCGCCCCGAGCGTCGAACGCAGGCTCCGCTGATCGCCGGTCGTCCCCTCCTGCACCACCGCGACCGGCGTGTCCGCTGGCCGTCCGTACGCGGTCAGGGTCTCGGTGATCGCGGCCAGGTTCTTCAGCCCCATCAGGATCACCAGCGTGCCGCGCAGCCCCGCGAGAGCGTCCCAGCGCACCAGCGAGGCCGGCGAATCGGGCGCGACGTGGCCGGACACCACGGTGAACTCGTGCGCCACCGCCCGGTGGGTGACCGGGACGCCGGCCGCGGCCGGGGCTGCGATCGAGCTGGTCACCCCGGGGACCACGGTCACCGGCACCCCGGCCGCCGCGCAGGCCAGCAGCTCCTCGCCGCCCCGGCCGAAGACGTACGGGTCGCCGCCCTTGAGGCGCACCACGAACGCCCCGGCCAGGGCCCGGTCGACGAGGATCCGGTTGATCTCCTCCTGGGCGCGCGACGGCCCGTACGGGATCTTCGAGGCGTCCACCAGCTCGACGTCCGGGCGCAGCTCGTCGAGGAGCAGCCCGGGCACAAGGCGGTCGGCGACCACCACGTCGGCCTCGGTGAGCAGCCGCCACCCCTTCACGGTGATCAGCTCCGGGTCGCCCGGTCCGGCTCCGACGAGCGCCACCCGCCCTGGTGCCCGGCCTGCGGCCCGTTCGCGTCCGGCAGCCGGCCCGCGCTCCTCGGCCGGCGGGAGGTTGACAGGGGGCCCTTCCGCTACCGAATCCGTTAACAGGGGGCCCTTCCTTGCACCGAGGAGGTCGCGGATGGCGTTGCGGACCGTCATGGCGCGGCGGGGGTCGCCGCCGCCGAGGACGGCGACCGTGACCGGGCCGTGCCGGGTGACCGCCGGCGTCCAGGCGGTCGCGGCGGCCCGGTCGTCGGCCCGGACGCAGAAGATCCGCCGCTCGGCGGCGGCGGCGCTGACCGAGGCGGCGGCCGCCGGGTCGTTGACGGCCGCCTGGACCAGCCAGGCCCCGTCCAGGTCGTCGGGGGCGAAGCGGCGCGGCTCCCAGTGCAGCCGGCCGGCGTCGACGTGGGCGCGCAGCGCGGGGGTCAGCTCCGGCGAGACCAGCAGGACGTCCGCGCCGGCGTCGAGCAGCGCCGGCACCCGCCGGGTGGCCACCGCTCCCCCGCCCACCACGACCACTCGCCGGCCGGCCAGGCGCAGGCCCAGGGGGTACGGACTCGGGGCGCTCACTTCTCGGCCACCCCCGCCGAGTCGAAGGTGGCCACCTCGTGCAGCACCCGGACCGCGCCGGTGACCACGGGCAGGGCCAGCAGCGCGCCGGTGCCCTCGCCGAGGCGCAGCCCGAGGTCGATCAGCGGGTCGAGCCCGAGGTGGCGCAGTCCCGCCGTGGCGCCCGGCTCGGCGGAGCGGTGCCCGGCGACCATCGCGCCGACCGCGTCCGGGGCGAACGCGGCGGCGGCGAGCGCCGCGCTGACCGCGATCACCCCGTCGAGCAGCACCGGCACCCGGCGGGCGGCGGCGCCGAGGATCAGACCGGCCAGGGCGGCGTGCTCCAGTCCGCCGACGGCGGCGAGGACGCCCAGCGGGTCGGCCGGGTCGGGGACGTGCCGGGCGAGCGCGGCCCGCACCACGTCGATCTTGCGGGCGTACGTGCAGTCGTCCACGCCGGTGCCCCGGCCGGTCGCCTCGGCCGGGTCGACGCCGGTGAACGCGGCGATCAGGGCGGCGGCCGGGGTGGTGTTGCCGATGCCCATGTCCCCGGTGAGCAGGATGCCCGCCCCGGCGTCGATCAGCTCGCGGGCGACCCGGATGCCGGTCTCCACGGCGGCGCGGGCCTCGTCGCGGGTGAGGGCGGCGGTGACGGCGAGGTCGCGGGTGCCGCGGCGCACGTTCGCCGCCACGAGGCGGGGCGTCTTCGTGCCACCGGAGACGCCGGACGAGCCGTCCGCCTGGGCGGGGACGACCGGCAGCGGGGTGGCGACACCGACGTCGACGACGGTGACAGAGGCGCCGGCCTGCCGGGCGAAGGCGTTGACCACCGCACCACCGGCCAGGAAGTTGCCGATCATCTGCGCGGTTACCTCCTGCGGCCAGGGGGTCACCCCCTGGGCGTGCACCCCGTGGTCGCCCGCGAAGATCGCCACGGCGGCCGGCTCGGGCAGCGGCGGCGGGCAGGCGCAGGCCAGGCCGGCGAGCCGGACGGAGAGCTCCTCCAGGGCGCCGAGCGAGCCGGCCGGCTTGGTGAGCCGGCCCTGGAGCTCACCGGCGGCGACCATCGCCGGCTCGTCGAGCGGTCGGATCGCCGCGATCGTGGTGTGCAGCATCATGCCTCCAGGATTTCCGCCAGCGCCCCGGCGAACGCGTCGGTGGTGGCCCGGTCGCGCACGGCCACCCGCAGCCAGTCTGCGCCGAGGCCGGGGAATGTGTCGCCCCGGCGTACCGCCCAGCCGCGCTCGCGCAGGCGCTGCCGCACCCCGGCCGCGCCGGGGAGGTGGATCAGCACGAACGCACTGGCCGGGCGGCCCGCGACGCGTACCCCGGGCAGGGCCGCCAGGCGGGCGACCAGGTGGTCGCGGTCGGCCGCCAGCTCGGCGGCGATGGCGCGTTCGGCCGCGACGGCGGCCGGGGAGGCGCAGGCGGTGGCGGCGGCGAGCGCCGGGGTGGAGACCGCCCACAGCGGCTGGGCGGCGGCGAGGCGGGCCAGTAGCGGGGCTTCGCCGAGCAGGTAGCCGATCCGCAGCCCGGCCAGCCCCCAGGTCTTGGTGAGGCTGCGCACCACGACCAGGCCGGGCAGGTCCCGCCGGGCGGCGAGGGACTCCGGCTCGCCGTCGACGCCCGGCGCGGCGGTGGTGTCGGCGAACGCCTCGTCGACGACGAGGACGCGGCCCGGGCGGGCCAGCGCGGCGAGGGTGGCGGCCGGGTGCAGCACGGAGGTGGGGTTGGTGGGGTTGCCGACCATGACGAGGTCGGCGTCGTCGGGCACCCGGGCCGGGTCGAGCCGGAAGCCGTCGGCGGGGTCGAGCAGCACCCGCTCGACGGGGTGCCCGGCGGCCCGCAGCGCGGCCTCCGGCTCGGTGAACTGGGGGTGCACGACCACCGGCCGGCGCACCCCGGTCAGGGCGCGGGCCAGCAGCACGAAGCCCTCGGCCGCCCCGGCGGTGAGCAGCACCTCCTCCGGGGGGCGGCCGTGCCGGGCCGCGACGTCCGCGCGGGCGGGCCGGGGGTCCGGGTACGCGGCCAGCTCGCCGAGGGCGGCGGTGATCGGGTCGGCCAGCCAGTCCGGCATGGTGGCCCGGCGGACGTTGACTGCGAGGTCGATCATGCCCTCGCCGATTTCGGCGTCCCCGTGATGGCCGAGATCCGGCACGTCGTGGCCGGGGCCGTCCCCGTGGGCACCGAGATCCGGCACGTCGTGGCC
>NZ_SMKJ01000129.1:0-17789 GCF_004348615.1 Micromonospora sp. KC207 | reverse complement strand
GGGGAGGGGGGCTGGCGGCCCGACCTCCGAGGCCTCCCACCCTTGCGCCTCGTGCGGTGATTAAGGGGTACACCGATAGGGGTGGGTTGCGGTGGGCCCAGCTTCGACAAACCGGAATGCCGCATTTGAGGGCCTAATTGCCGAACCGTATTCACCGGGTGTCGTCGACTGGCCACGTATGGCAACTCACTTGTCAGGTCGTTACGGCATCGGGAGGTTGTCAATGACCGCACCAAAAAAGCGGAGGAACCGTCGAGGTCGTCGTCCCCCGCAGCGGCGCCGGGCCGTCGCCTGGTTGAGGGAGACGCAGGCGCTCCTGCTGTCGATCGCCGCGGTCTTCACCGCGGTGACGACGTTCATCGTTGAGGTGGTCCAGCGCTAGCCGGGGACGGACCAGTCGTGGGTGGAGTTCTTGGAGGTGCCGCAGCCGGCTCACCCGCTTGACGCAGACTGATGGCGTGACCCGTAGCCGGATCCCGCACACGCCCCGATCACGGCAAAGGCTTGTTCACCGCTCGCCGAAGTAGCCCTCCTCCCCACCCAGCAGCAGCGGCACGTCATACACCGACAAGTCGGGTCTCGGTCGGGCGTACCGCACCTGGTGTCGCCACCGCTGATGCTCAAACGCCGTGTCAACCTCCACCTCCACCACCACCGTCGGGTCCACCTGCACGTACGGCAGCGGCTGCGGCCGGTCGAACTGCCCCGACCAGGAGGCCGGCAGCGGCTGCGGCCACGGATGCGCCACGGGAGCGCCGCGGCGCTCCGCCGGACGCAGCGGTGACAGCATCCCGCCGAGTTCCTGCCGCCGGTCGGTGGTGAGCGGGTGGGTGCGTCCGGTGTACCGGAGGCGTCCCCTCCGATCGAAGCGGCCCAGCAGCACTGCGCCCGGGTTGCGGATGCTGCCGGTGACCCCGCCGGCGATCGCTTCGGTGGTGATGTACGTGCGGTACTTCCACCAGCCCCGACGTCCCGGCTCGTACCGGGAGCCGAGCCGTTTGGTGACGACCCCTTCGATGCCGGTCGCGACGGTCCAGTGGATCAGCCAGTCGGCTACCTGCCTCATGTCCGCCGTCTGCGGGGTGAGGGTGAGTTGAGGTGGCGCGTCGGCGAGCAGCCGTTGGAGGCGGGCCCGTCGCTCCGACAGCGGCAGGTTGCGGATGACGTGCCCGCCGGCGTCGGCGAGCAGGTCGAACAGAACGTAGTGGGCGGGGCATTCGTGGGCTAGGCGGAGGAGGCCCCGGCCGGCGGTGACGCGTCGTTGGAGTTGCGCGAAGTTCAGTCGGCCTCGCTCCCACACGATGAGTTCGCCGTCGAGAATTGCACCGGGTGGGATGGTTTGTCGGATAGCACGGGTGATGTCAGGAAAGTAGGTGGTGAGGTTCCGGCCTGCCCGCGACTGAACGTACACGCCGTCGGGTTCCCGGAAGACGATCCCGCGCCATCCGTCCCACTTCGGTTCATGCACTAGATCCGGGCCCTCAGGCACATGGTCAACGGGTGCGGCGAGCATCGGCGCCACGGGGCGCCGTAGTGCCGGTTCTGTGGGCGCGCTGGTCTGATGGGCCGGGCTCACTGCCGGCCCTGCCCGCGAGTTTCCTCCATGTTTGCCCCCACGGTCATCGTGGGGGAGGGCCGGGTGGTGCGAGGTGAAGATCCGCGACAACGAATCCGTGGTGAGGTGGTCCAGCGCTAGCCGAGGCGTGTGGTCGAGGTCGAACCGCGGCTTCGACCACACGCCGCTCCGCCGCCAACCCGCTGGCGGCGGGCCGCCGGGCCGGGCAGGTTCGGTGACGTGTCGCCGCACTCGCAGCGACTCGCCCCGGCGCGAATGGACATGCCGTGCTCGTAGATTCGGCCCTCGTTCCGCAAGGCGTGTCCGACGAGACGGGTGCTCTTCCTCATGCTGATCTCTCTCTGCTGATCGGACGGGAAGGAAACGGTGATCAGAAGTCGCCCTCGGCCACCTGGAAGCAGGTCAGGCCCAGCTCGTCCCGCCACATCTCGACGACCTGCCGCCGGTCGTCCACGACGAATGCCACGGCGTAGCGGCTCTCGACGAGGGTGCGGTACAGCTCCGCCTTGACGACGGAGTCCTTCCGGTTGTCCTTCCGGGGCCGCATGTGCAGCTCGTCGAACTGCACGCGTTGGGCGTCGAGCCACATCTCCGTCTGCCGGCGGCACACCTCGTCCCGGCCGGACAGCAGGATGATGCGGTGCCGGCCGGCGGCGGCGATCGTCTGGACCAGCTCGATCACCGCCGGGTTCGGCTGGTCCTCTCCGACGCGGACCCAGTCGTAGGGGGAGCGGTCACCGCGCAGGGCGAGGGTGCCGTCGATGTCGACGATGATGGCGCGGGGCAGGTCGGTCACGGTGGTCCTTCCGGTTGGGGTCGTCGAGAAACGTGTCGATGCGGTGCAGGTGCTTGCGGGTCAACCCGAGGTGAGTCTGGGGCGCGAGCACGAGGGCCGGCACCAACCGGCCCAACGCCGCCGCGGCGCTATCACGCAGCTCGGGCCATCGGGCGTCGTCGTCGGTCCACAGCAGCGCGCGGCCTTCTTCGCCGACGACCCGCTCGGCGGCGGGTAGCTTCCACCACACCCCGTTGAGGGCGGTCGGCACGGCACCGGCCACGTCCTGCTGGTGGGCGGTGAACCCGGGGCAGTGCTGGACGGGGAAGTCGGGCAGGCCGAGCAGGTGGGCAAGGTTCGCGGCGTCGTGCTGCCAGGTGGTGTGCCAACGGATCTCGGCGCGGCCGGCGTCGTGGACGGCGCGGATCAATTCTAGGACGGGCCGCGCGGCGAGGATCGGCCAAGCGTGCCCGGCGGCGGTCGCGGTGCCGGTCGCCCACGCGTCGCGGGGCCACACGTTCGGGTCGGGCTTGCGGCTGATCGCGTTGATGACGCCGTCGATGTCGAGCAGCCACACCGGGGGGAGTGCGGTCACTGGGTGCTCCCACTGCTGGCTTCACGGGGCGCCATGACTGCGACGGCGGCCTGCGCCGCCTCGTCGACGTCCCGCACACCGGGCAGCAGGCCCCACCCTGCCCGCCACTCGTCACCGTTGCGGTACGCAATCACGTCCTGGTCGCCGTACGGCTCGCGTCGGCGGGACGGGCCCGGTATGCGCCGGGGTGACCCGAGAGTGGGGCGCAGTAGACGGCGGGATGCGGTCTGCCCTGGAGCCTGGTCACTGAGTCACCGCCGCGCGGATCTGGGCGAGCAGGTCGGTCGCCTCGCCGGTGAGGGCCCGGAGCGCGCCCTTGTAGCCCACCGCCCCGCGGGCCGCTGCCGCGGCCCGCCTGTGGCCGTACTCCCCGACGGGGCGGAGAACCTCGTCGACGTCGACCGGGCCGGGCAGCTCGCCGACCATCGCGGCGTCCGACTCGTCGGCGATGTTCCACCCGTAGCCGCCGGAGTCGTTCATGTTCTCCGCCGCCGACGCGTGCACACGCTTCGCGCTCCGTCGGCGTCATAACGTTCCACTCTCCCCGGTCGATCTCTTCCGTCTCGATGCGCTCGCTGGCCTCGCAGATCAGTGTCACGACCACCGGGTCGGTTCGGGCCGGACGTGGGAAGTTTTGGGCGTTGGCCGGCTGTCCGGCGCCCGTCACCGGGTCACCGCCGTACGGTGGGGGGTCAGCTCGGTGATCTGGAAGTCCGCGCGCCGGCCGCCGTACTCCAGCTGCACGGCCGTGACGCCCTGGTGGCGGAGCTTCCGCGCGTACGTCTGGGTGATGCTCTTGCGCCACTTCGGCCGGAGCCAGCCCTTGCCGGGGGTGAACTCCTCAGCGATGGTGACCGGCTCGGCGGTGGCCTTCCCGTCGGGCATGAAGTAGCGGCTGACCGCCGGAGGGAAGTCGATCACGCGGAGCTCCGTTCGTTGGGGGCCGCCCAGCGGTCGGCGGCGTCGTTGCGGACGATCAAGCGGTGCTGGCGGTACACCTCTCAGCCGAAGCCGGTCAGGGTGTACTCGCGGCGATAGCCGTCGTCGACCAGCTCGCCCCCCGCGAGGATTCCCTTGTCGCGGAGTGAACGGATGGTCTGCCGCTCGGCAGCGTCACCGTGGAAGTGGGCGGTGGACGCGCTCGTGCGTCCGTTGTTCGCGGCGGCCCGCTCGACCGCCTCGGCCTGCGGCTCCGAGAGGCGCACACCCTTCGGGGTGGGCTGCTTTGCGGTCTTGACGGGAATCGGCTTGGCGGCGGCCTCGGCTTCTGCGACTTGGTCGGCGGGTGCCTCCCACGGCTCGCGTCGGTACTGCCGGACCAGGTCGCCGTACTGGTGGCGCTGCTTGTCGGTCCAGCCGGCGATCCGGTCCCGGCGGGCCTTGTGCGTGGGCACGGCGGCGTAGTTGCCGCCGCCGGTCGACTGACACAAGCGGCCGAAGCCGACCTTGCACTTCGGGCAGGTGACTGCGTGCTCGGCGAGGTAGTAGGCACGCATCCGCTGGTACTGGGCGTCGGCGGTGATCGCGGTGACGGTCATGCGACCCCTCAAATCTTGATAGCGGTGACATCTGCCAAGCTGCGGGAATGCCGCCCCATCGTCAATAACTTCTACCAAGTTTTCGGACGGACGTTCGGATTCGACGTGTGCTGCCGCGCCTGCATGTTCGGGCGCTCCGGTTGCCGTCCGTGCGAGCGGGCGGCAACGTCGGGGCCGGGTTTGTGAGTGGTCACCCGGAATTCCCCATTGGTGGTCACTTGATCTACCCACTATGGACAGCTCAATTCCCCACTGGCGGCCACCTACCCTCACGCGGCGTCAGCGTCCGAGCTGCGGCTCCGATTGCCGAACCCGCCGGGGACCCGCCCGCAAGGGCACTGTCTCATGGCCTAGTTGACGATCCGTTTCGCAAGCTGTCCGAGCAGCACGTCGAGCATCTGTAGCCTGCCGGGAAGCGGTTGTACGCCATCCCACCAGCACACCGCGTCGATCTCCTCATTCGGGACGAAGCGGTTTCCGTGCGGCATCGCACACCCGGTGAAGATCGCTGAGTACTCCGTGCGCTGTTCCACACCGAGGGCGAACCGGGCGTAGCCGGCGAAGGTCAGTTGTTGCAGCTCATAGCCGGTCTCTTCGCGCAGCTCACGGACGGCCGCCTGTCGTGGCGTCTCCTCGAGGTCGATCCTGCCGCCCGGCAGCTCCCACTGTTGCCGGAATCGATCGAAGACCAGCAACAGCCGCTCATCGTGCCACCAGGCAACCAGAGAAGCCGAGAGCGGCGCGTCGTCGACGCAGGCGTCTTCGCCGGCCCGGTGGAACGCGAGCAACGCGTTCCCCTCGTGATCGACGGCAAGCGCGTCGCTCATCCGACTCGGTCCTCCCCGGCGAGCCTTTTGCACGCCGAACTCATGTTACCGACAGTGATCCACGGATGGGGAACCCGTTGGCCGTCCGTGGGGAATTCGAGTTGGCCGTCAACAACCCTGCGCGGCTGGGTTAACGCCGCCAAGCGCGCCGAGCGGAACACCACCGGCCGTGACAGCGGTAGTGACCTGAGCGCCAGCGAGCGCGATGAACTGCGCCGACTGCGCAGCAAGGTCGCTGAACTGGAGCTGGAGAAGGAGATCCTGCGCAAGGCAGCCGCCTACTGTGCGAAAGAGATGGGTCGATGATCCACCGCTACCGGTTCATCTCTGAACACCGCACCGGGTACGGTGTCGCGCGGCTGTGCCGCGTCCTGGCGGTGAAGCGTCGGCAGGGCTACTACGAGTGGATGGCGGCCCAACCAGCCCGGCAACAGCGTGCTGGTGCCGACGACGAGTTGGCCGGCGTCATCCGCGCCATCCATGCCGAGCACCGCGGCTCGTACGGCTCACCCCGAGTGACCGACGAGCTGCGCCGCCGAGGCTGGCGCATCAACCGTAAGCGGGTCGAGCGGATCATGCGCGAGCGCGGCATCGTCGGCATCACCCGTCGCCGCCGCCGCTCGTTGACCAAGCAGGATGCAGCCGCCGCGCCAGCGCCGGACCTGATCGGGCGCGACTTCACCGCCGCCGCACCGGGCCAGCGCCTCGTCGGCGACATCACCTACCCACCCAGGAGGGGTGGCTGTACCTGGCCACGACGATTGACCTGTTCAACCGGGAAGTGATCGGCCACGCCATGGCCGATCACATGCGCGCCGACCTCGTCAGCGACGCCGTCGAGCTGGCGCATCGCCGCCGTCTGATCCAGCCTGCCGGGATCTTCCACTCCGACCGCGGTTCGCAGGGCGAATTCAACTGGTCGTCGCAACACCTCGACCCAGTTCCGGGCCACGCTGAGGCGGCTGAGGATGCGGGCATCGATGGGCCGCGTCGGATCGTGCTACGACAATGCCGTCGCGGAATCGTTCCTCGCCACCATGAAGGCCGAGATCGGCACCCGGGTGTGGGCCATGCGCGCCGAGGCCCGCCAGGCCGTATTCGCCTACATCAACCACTACAATCACAAACGTCTACACTCGACACTCCAGCACCGCACCCCGCACGAAGCCCGCGCCTGCTACCGTCAACCCATCGCCCTCGCGGCATGAAACCCCGGTGTCCGGTCCCGGGGTGGAACTTCAGGCACCGTCGTGGTCGATCCAGCAGGTGCGGCGGGTCAGCCTGGGGTGCAGTTGGTCCCGGCTGTCGGCTCGTGCGGTGCCGTAGCGGCTGGTCGGGGTAAGGGTGGTGTGCTGCGGCGTGGGCCAGGTGGCCGGGTCGTCGCAGGCGAACTCGGCGCCGTGTTCGCGGGGACGGCCGATGGCGCCCGGCTGCCTGGCCGGCTTGGGCAACCGCAGGACACGGTCCGAGCGGATCCGGCCGACGAGGAGCACGGGCAGGTCGGACAGCACCCAGGCCAGCCGGGCGGTGTCGTAGCCGGTGTCACAGACGATGAGGATGTCGGGGTCGCCGCAGCGCCAGTGCCCGGCGTGGATCAGCCGGTCGATCAGCTGCCGGAGCTGGTCGGCGGTGACGGCGGTGGCGTCGTCGGCCGGGCCAGCCGCACCGCGTCGAGTACCTGCGTCCACGACGTGCGGCCTGGTTCCAAGGCGGCGACGAACGAGTACGGCCAGCCGGTGCCGTGGACCTCGGCATGCCAGGCCCGCAGCCGCCCGCCAACCGAGACGGCTGACCGGTGTCGCAGCGCACCGTGTGCCGGTCCGCACCGGCGCATAGGGTTCAGGGGTGCAGACCTCGCAGGCTCTCAATCGCCTACAGTCCGACCTCGCCGCGGCTGGCCTTCGCTGCAGGCGAACGCCACCTGCCACGACGGGTCCGTCAGCCACGCGAACAACGCCACCCCGCTGACCTCGGCACTCCCTTTTGGAAAGTGAGCACCACACCGTGTCGATCACCACTGACAGCAATGCTGCCCTCACCGATCCGGCTCGCCTGGCCGCGGTTCGTCGCTACGAGATCCTCGACGCCCCCGCCGACGGCCAGTTCGACACCATCGCGGCGGCCGCTGCGGCGGTGTGCGGCACCCCGATCGCCACGGTCAGCATCGTCGACGCCGATCGGGTCTGGTTCGCCGCCGCCAAAGGTCTGGACGGTGTCACCCAGGTCGGTACCGAACCCGGACTGTGCGCGTCGGCGTTCTGCGTCGACGGCCCGTACGTGGTCAATGACGCCGTCACCGACCCGCGCACCCTTGATCACCCTCTTGTCCGTGGCGAGCTGGGGCTGCGGTTCTACGCCGCTGCTCCGATCGTCACCACCGATGGGCACCACCTCGGTACGGTGACCGCGATCGACGCCGCTCCCCGGGAGTTGACCGAGTCGCAGACCGCCGTGCTCGCCCATCTCGCCGATCAGGTTGCGCAGCACCTGGAGCTGCGCCTGGCCACCCTCACTGCGGTACGCGCCGAACGCGAGTTGCGCGACGACGCCGAGCGGCGCGCCGCTGCCGCCGCGGAACTCGCCGCCCGGATGCATGCCGCCGCCGCCGTGCACGCCACCAGGCAGCATCCCGAGCAGTGCCAGCTCGGCGGGGCCGGCGGATGTACCGCACCGGCCGAGCTGAAGATCGCCGACTCGTGGGGTGACTCCGCGTGGGGCTGCACCGACCACGTCGAGGAAGCCATCATCAACGTGCGGTCGGTGTTCATCGCCAGTGAGGAACTCGGCGGGTTGGCCGCCTACCTCAACCGCTGAATCCCGCCCGGGAGGGATTTAGCCGGACGGCGATCACGGAACATCCCGACCGCAAGATCTGACGCGGGGCAGCCGATCCGGTGCCCGGCCGTGACGAAGGGCCCTGCCGCGGTGGTTGGCAAGGGCTCTTTCGCCATCTTCTACCGGGGGTGGTCCGCCGGCAGCCGCGAATACCGCCAGGGCGCGGACTGCCGAAATCAGTGAGGGTGAGCCGTATCCGTTGGTGTTCGGGCCCGCACTAGGGAGACCTCGGTCCGAACCCATCGGTCGGTTCAGCGATGCAGGTAGGCGCGGATGGTGGTGCCTGCCAAGGTGGTGTGGACCCTGACAAGATCGCACAGCTGGTTGACCAGCAGCAGGCCTCGGCCGCCGCCGAGTGCGTCGGGCGGCACCGGGATACGTCCGGCGAGGGGATCGCTGAGGCATCCGTTGTCCGTCAGCTGACAGACCAATTGGTCATCGTCGGTCCAGATTGCGAGTTTCCCCGTCCCGCCGCCGTGCCGCACGGTGTTGGTGGTCAGCTCGTTCACGGCCAGGACCAGGTCGGCTGTCCGCTGCGGTGGCAGACCGGCCCGCTCAGCGTGCTCGGTGACCATGCGCCGTATGGCCGGTAGGGCGAACACGTCGACGGTGAGGGTGGCCGCATGCGGTGGCGGGTCGGGCAGCGGCACGTTGAAGGTCGCGGCGACCACGACGGGTTCGTCGTAATGGACGCTGTCGAAGCCACCGTCGGCGTCGAGCATGACCGGGTGGGTTTTGTAGGCGTCCTCGATCCACGCCGGGTCCAGCAGCCGGGTGTTGTAGGGGCACAGGATCGTGGCCGGCCGGCCGGTGAACGCGGCGTTGATCAGCGCCTCGTGCTGGGCGCATGCCGGGTATTCGGTGGCGCTGCGGCCCGCCCAGATCGGCTCGCCGATCAACCGTACCCGCTGCCCCGGGTGGGCGTTGGCGAAGGCCAGCAGAATGGTGGGGATGATCCGGCCCGGATTGCGGCCGGCCACCATCATGTCGCGCAGCAGGACCCGCTCGGCGTCCGCGCCGAGAGCGTCCCGGATCAGGGCGAGGTTGTCGGCGGGCACGGCCACCGCGACCGGTTCGCCAGCGGCCAGGCCATCGCGGATGTATGGCACGGTGCCGGCCAGGTATTCGTCGTCGTCGCGGTACAGCAGCGCCGGATGGATGAACGCTTCCGCGGTCGTCGTGCTCATGCCTCGAGCTCCGTCCCAGTGGCGCGGCTGAGGTGTACCGCCGGCAGTGCGGTGATGCCCAGGCAGTCTAGGACTCTTGCCACCGGGCCGTGGTATCCGATTAGGTCCACGCCGGAAGGTGCGCGCAGCGCGAGTCGGGTGAGCAGCGCGGCGGTCGCGGCGTCGGCGAACCGCAGGCCTGCCAGGTCGACGTGGATGGGCGTGGCCGGGTCGGGATGCTGGTCCACCAGAGCCTCGACGGTCGCGGCCACCGCTTGGCCGCTGCTGTAGTCCGCCTCGCCGGTCAGCCGCAGCCCGTACGGGTCGCTGGTGCGGCGGATGCGCAGCAACGGCGCCCAACCAGGGGCCGCCGCTGTCGCACGGGTCGCGGGGTGCGCGCACGTGACCTGCTGCAGCAGGGCACCGTCGAAGGCGTGCCGGTCGTAGACGCAGACACCCAGGGCCTGCCCGTCCATGTACAGGTGGTTGACTTGCGCCTCGTAAGCGGCCAACTGCTCGATACCGGCCGGATCGCTCAGCGCCCAGGCCATGTCACCGACCAGGCGCAGCCCCGGATAGTCGTCGAGCGTTGCCCGCTCGACGTGATCCAGCAGCGATTCCATGAGACGGTCCGGCTCAAAGCGGCCCGCCGGCAGGTACGCCTCCCGCGCCGACAGCACCTCCAACTGCCCCGCCCGGCCTTCCCGGCCGGGAAGAATGCCGCAGGATTCCAGCCGGGCCAGCACCTGCGCCGGCGGCACCGACTCGGTGAACACCATCACCCGGTCACCGGCGGCGAAGCCGACCGCCACGGTCTGCGCGATTACCTCGAACCCGTCATCGACACCATCGACGAGGGCGCAGACGTGATCACCGAGTTGAAGCCCTTCCACCGCTCCGCGCCCTCCACCCTGATCAGCTCGTGTGTCGATCCCATTGTGCGCGCTACGACGGCAACATCGTCGCGCCGTATGCCCGGACTGCCGATCAGCACGTCACGATGGCACCACGCGGGCATTGCAACGCTCCGGCTCCGGTGTTCGCTGCGGTTGAAGCGCAGGCGTTGCGGCCCGCCCGGTCAGTGCCTCATCGGCTCCTTCGCTGCGGCTACCCGCAGCGGCCGGTAGCTGTTCTCGTCGAGTTCGGCCGATTCGTCGTCGATGTCCAACCAGCGGGTGCTGAAGAAGTTGACGTTGGCATCTTGGCCGGGCCAGATGTGCGCCAGCAGGTCGACGTCGCTCGGGCGGCCGGAGCGGCGCAGCGCGGTTACCGCGAGGCCGTAGTGACTCGGTGGTCCAAGGGACGATGGCGTTGGCCGCCACGGTCATGCACCACATCTGCTCCGACTGCCGCTGGGTGTCGCCCCCGACCCGGGGCTCGGCCCGTTCGTGGCGCTCCTGCTGGTCCTCTCCTCAATAGAGGTCCGGCACCACGCCACCTCCGTCCGACCGTCGCCGGGAGGTGGGACGCGAGGGCGATGATCGCGTCTCGTACGCCGATGTCGCCGGGAGCGAGAGACAGCAGGGGGTCGCCGCTGCGGTCGGTGCCGGCGATGCCTTCGTGTGGTTGCTTCTGCTGCGGGCTCCTCGTGGTGGTGGGGGCCGTTGACCCAGTTCAGGTAGTCCTCGTCGGACGCGTTCCGGTACGGCTCGAACGTGGTGCTGCCGGCCCGAGCCGGCCTGCGTGTGCTGGCCGGCACCATCTCGTGTGGCGCTGGCGGGGCTCCTAGTTTCCGCACCCGACCGATCAGGCCACGGCCGGGGTCGTCGAGTCCGGTGAGCGGTCGGTCGAGGACGTCGGCGATGGCTTCGGTGGGCCAGCCTCGGCGGAGCGCGGCGGTGACGCTGCGGGTTAGCTCTCGGGCGTCGGGAATCGTCAGGTTCCCACGTTGCCGGTCGGCGGAGAAATTGGCTGGTACTGGCGCTCGGACGCCGACGGGAACGCCGCCTGGGGCCCGGCCAGCCGGCCCGTGCCGCAGTGGACCCCCCCGGCGCGACCCCCGGTGGGGACCCTCGGCCGCCAGGGCCACCACCACTGACGGCCTTCGTCGACGGCGTCGGCAAAGGTGGTCGGCGCGACCGGGCGGGCTCCGCTCAGCCAGGGTGCGAGCCCATGGCGTCGCGCAACTCGGCACCGTTGGCTCCGGCGCAATGCGCAGAGCAGAAGAATTGCCCGTTCACATCCATACCGTGTCCTATGATCCGGCAATGGCAGTGCTGGCAGGTCCGGGCCAGCCGGTGGATCGCGCACTCGAAGGAGTCGAAGACGTGCACTTCGTCCTCCGGCGTATGGACCTCGAATGAGAGCCGGTAGTCGTTGCTACATACCTCGCAAATCCCCATACCTTGCAGCGTGCGCCTATCGGACGGGTGCGGCAAGCGGAATGGCCAAATCGCCGCTATCGGTTTACGTGGTCAGCAGCGCCCCTGACCTGGAACGGTAACTGCTGGCGGCGGGGTTTCGGCAGGGGCCTCTTCGCTGAAATAACGCACCGTTAGGTCCACCGGTTCGAGATCGCCCGCTATCTCCGATACGGGCGAACTCGAATGGTTGTACGCACCGGATCGCGTCACCCCAGCGGCCAGGTGCTGCTGACAATCGCGATGTCACGGTCTGCGTCAGCCGGTTCCCCTGTTCGACGGGACCCGCCGGGGCACCAGTGTCCGTCGCCGGCCTCGACGTCGAGGCGCAGGAGGTGGTTCTCGCTATGGTGGTCGGCCCCGGCGACGACGGCGAGCCGGTCGTCACGATCATGCAGATCGACGAATCCTGACCGGCTCGAACTCGCGCGGCCCCCGAGATGACCTCGGGGGCCGTGCTGCATTTGGGGTGAAACTTGGTAGATGTCAGCGACGGTGCAACTCGGCCTCACGTATCTTGATAGATGTAACCTCTATCGAATAACCGGACTGGAGTGCCGTGCCGCGCCTTCACCATCACCCTCCGCGGCGGCCTCACCCGTGCCCGCCGGATCGCCGCCGCCCACACCAGCGAGGATGCCGGCCGTCATGGCTGAGATCCGCACGATCCGCCGTGCCCGTAAGGCCCACGACTGCGGCACCGACATGGCCTGCCAGGGCCGCATCCAGCCCGGCGACCGCTACCTGCTCGCCGCCCAGCCGCCCACCGACGAGGACAACCAGACCGGCCGGTGGCTCCGGATGAAGGTCTGCGAGCCCTGCGCTACCCGCTGGGGCCAGACCCTCGACGAGCAGGCCACCCCGCGCCGCCGCCCGGCCCGCCGCACCACGCGCCCGGTCCGCGCCCACCGCGACGAGCCGCCGCTGAGTCGCCCCGTCGACGACGTCCACCTCCCCGCCCACGACATCACCGCCTGAGGAGACCGCCGCCATGGATACCGACCGCATCCCGCTGCGCACCGTGCCCACCCGGGAGGACCGCATGACCGGCGCCCGCATCACCGAAGCCGTCCAGGACCCCACCACCGCTGTTGCACGCCCTCGACCTCGCCGCCGACCTCAACCGCGCCCGCGCCGACCGCGACCGCTACGCCCACACTGCCGCCGACTTGCTCCGCCAGCGCAACACCACCGCCGAGGAGCGCGACCGCATTGAGGCCGAACGCGACGACCTCCGCGTCCAGCTCGGCCGCGCCGAGGCCGACAACCGGGCCATGATGCGCGACCGCGACGAGGTGATCCGCGAGCGCGATGAGGCCCGCGTCGCCCGAGACGAGCTGGAGGCCGAGCTGTACCGGGAACAGGCCGACCAGCAGGCCACCGGGCGGACCAAGTCGGCGCTCTCGGCGGAGGTGCTTCGCCTCCGCGCCCAGCTCGACCAGGCCCGCCGCGAGCACGCCGAGGTGCTCGACGAGATCACCCAGGCCGGCACCACCGGACCCGGGTCCGTCGCCGACCACATCCGGCAGCTCGCCGCCAACCCGGCCTGCAACCACACGGACGGCCCGCACACCACCGCCGCCGCGTGCCAGGCCGCCGACCAACGGACGATCCAGCGCCGCACCGACGAGACCATGGTCCTGAACGACACCATCCGCGACCTCACCGCGCCCCCCGGTGCCAGGGCCGCGCGCGGAGCATCGACACCGACGGGCTCCTCTCCAACGTCGCCCTCAGCCTCGCCAGCGCCACCAGCGCCACCAGCGACGCCGAGCGCGCCGAGGCGCGCCGAGGCCATCGGGATGCTCCTCGACGGCTGGTACGCCGCGTGGCCGCCCGGCGCGGTGACGGACCCGCACGAGCCGCTGGCCGGCGCGCTGGTGCGGCTGCTGGGCGCTCCCGCCATCCGGGGCGCCGACTGGGAACAGCGCGCGGTCACCGCCGCCCGCGACGCACTCATCTGCCGCTGGGGCTACGAGGCCAGCAACCCGATGGCGAACAGGTCGGCCACCGACACGGCCGCCACCGCGGTCCGGGCCGTCATCGACGCCGGCCTCGCCGGCCCCGGCGGACGCTGCCCCGCCTGCGGCAGCACCTACCCGCGCACCATCCCCGCCGGAAACGACCCCCGCTGCTGGACCTGCTTTGCCGAGCCGGACCCGGCCGAGATCGCCGAGCAGCAGCCGGCCGTCGACCGAATCCTCGACGACGTCCGCGCCGGCCGTCCCACCAGCACGCGGGAGGGCTGACGTGGCCGTCTACGTCGACAACGCCCGCAGACCGGTGCCTCGCATCATCGCGGCCGTTGACGAGATCGACCACAAGCTCGTCTGCGACACCTGCGGGGACATCACGCTTCCCGCCGTGAGCGACCTGAGTGCGCGAGGGCGACGTCATGCCCGGCGGCACCCAGACCACGACGTCTGGTTGCAGTGGCGCGCCACGAAGAACTTCTTCGTCAGGCAGGCCACCCCGTGACCGCCCGCCGCCTGCTGGTCGCCCTCGCCGCCGCACTGGTCGCGGGGTGGCCACCCTCCTCGGCCTCACCGCCGCCCGCGCCTGGGGCAACCCCGGCGCCGCGCTGATCCTCGCGCTCGCCGCGGTGTTCATCGCGCAAGGCGTCGTCACCCTGTTCCGTCGGAGGTCGCCGCCCCTGGCCGAGCATCGCGGCCGAGAGCCGGACTGAGCAGCAGGAACCCGACCCGGCCGTAACACAGCTGGTACGTGACACCACCGACATCACTCGCGAGGAGACACCCCGATGCCCGACACGTTGACATATGGTTCCCCCGGAAATCCCTACCGATTTTCCCCGGGAGCCGACCAGATGCCGCCGACGCCGTTCTACACCCGGGCAGACATCGCCGAGATTGGCGCGGAGGTGCAGGGGGTTGAGTCGATGAAGCCGGAGACGATCTCCCAGCACCTGCTCCAGTCGAACGAGTGGGTGGGGCAGGGGGAGAGGCGGAAGCCGGGGAAGTGGAAGGACGACCCGTTCCCCCGGCCGGACGGTTACCTGGGTAAGGCTCCGTGGTGGGAGAAGACGCGGCGGCCGGAGATCGTGGCGTGGTTCGAGCGGCATCCGCGGCGGCGGAAGGGTGATGGGATCGGTGGTCGGCCGTCGAAGCGGTCGGTGTCGTCGGAGGGTTGATGGCGGCTGGTGTCGCCGAGAAAACTTGGTAGATGTGTAGGCCTATGCGGTGGACGGGTTGCTGCTCGACCTGCTCACCACCTCGATCGACGCCGGCTTCGACGTCGACGCGGTGGTTTCCGCCCTGGTGTCCCGCCTCGTCGGCGGTGCCGCCCCGCGACCTGGTGCCGCGGAGCCGGCGTCGCGCGCCTGACGGCGGCCTGTCCCGAGGAGTCGCCGTGTCGCTCACCCTGGCCCCGATGACCGCCGAACAGCTCGCCCGCCTGCGGGGCGGGCTGGAACAGTCGTACGGCGAAGATCTGGCCGAGGCCCGGGGCCTGTCGCCGGAGGCGGCCCGGGCCGAGGCGGCGTCCCAGATCGCGCGGCTGCTGCCCGACGGCGTGGCCACCCCCGGCGCCCTGCTGCGGGTGGCCCTGGTCGACGGCGTGGAGGTCGGTTGGATCTGGACCGCACTGCCCGACGCCGACCGGCCGGGCACGGCCTGGATCCACAACATCGAGGTACATTCCGCCCACCGGGGGCGCGGGCACGCGCGGCGGATGATCCAGCTCGCCGAGGCCGAACTCGCCGGGCTCGGCGTCGGCCAGCTCGGGCTCAACGTGTTCGGGCGCAACACCGTGGCGAAGCGGCTGTACGACGGCCTCGGCTTCCGGGTCACCGCCCAGCAGATGAGCAAGCCGCTGCCGCCGAGTTGACCGCCCCGCGCCTCCCACCGCCCAAGGTGGTACGTGTGCCCCCGCGGCCAGCGGGAAACCCATCCGGAACGCATCCTGCGGGGAGGAGCGAGGCGCATGAGGGACCGCACCGGACCGACCATCGGCGTGCTGGGCTCGTACGGCGGCCGCAACCTCGGCGACGAGGCGATCCTGACCGGCCTCCTGGCCGACCTGCGCTCGCACGAGCCGTACGCGCGGATCATCGTCTTCTCCCGCAACCCGGCGCACACCGCCCAGGCCCACCCGGACGTCGAGGCCGTGCCGTGGGAGGGGGTGAGCCGCGTCGACTCGGCCGAGGTGCTGGCCGAGCTGGACCTGCTGATCCTCGGCGGCGGCGGCATCCTCTACGACCGGGAGGCCCGCCGCTACCTGCGCGTGGTCCGGGTCGCCCAGGAGCGGGGGCTGCCCCTGCTCACGTACGCGGTCGGGGTGGGTCCGCTCAACGACGGGGTGGACACCGGCATGGTGCGGGAAACCCTGGCCGGCGCCGTCGAGGTCACGGTGCGGGACCAGGAGTCCCGGATGGTGCTGGAGGAGTCCGGGCTGATCAATCCGATCACGGTGACCGCCGACCCCGCGTTCCTGCTGGAGCCGCAGGAGTTCCCCGAGCACCTTCTGCGCGAGGAGGGCGTACCGGCCGGCAGGCGGCTGGTCGGGCTCAGCGTACGGGAGCCGGGCCGGGCCGCCGAACGGCTCGATGTCGACGGCTACCACCGACTGATCGCCCAGATCGCCGACTTCCTGATCCACCGGATCGACGCGTACGTGCTGTTCGTACCCATGGAACGCGACGACATCCGGCACTCGCACGGCGTCATGTCGCACATGACCGCCCCCGACCGGGGTCGCATCCTGCACGGCGACTATTCACCCCGGCAGGTGCTGGGGCTGATGAGACACTTCGACCTCGCCGTCGGCATGCGGCTGCACTTCCTGATCTTCGCGGCGATGGTCGGCACCCCGTTCCTGCCCCTGCCGTACGCCGGAAAGGTCTTCGACCTCGCCCAGCGTCTCGGCGTGCCCGCGCTGCGCGGCGTCGAACGCGAGGTCGAGGGGCCGTTGCTGGCCGAGGTCGACCGGCTGTGGGACGAGCGGGACGCGCGCGCCGCGGAGACCGCGCGCCGGGTGGCCGAGGTCTGCGACCAGGCCCGGGGCACCTCCCAGGTCGCCGGCGGGGTGCTGGCGAGCCTGCGCTCGCGAACCCTGACCCGCGCCACCGTGGCCTGACCCGTCTCGCCGTGGCCTGACCCGTCTCGCCGTGGCCTGACCCGTCTCGCCGTGGCCTGACCCGTCCCGCCTGTTGCCGTTGGGGCCGATGATCGACACCAGGTCGGCGGCATCAGGGTGTCCGCGTGCCGAGGACTCCGCCATGTCGGCGGTATCGCGCGGTCGTCACCGACGGCCCGCGCCCGGTCAGACGGCCGGCCCCCGCCACCGGTAGAGCCACCCCTGATCCCCTCCGGTGGTCGACTCCAGCTCGTAGATCTCGGCCTCGGCCAGCCCGTGCGCGCCGAGGTGATGGTGGGTCAGCGGCGGCCGGCCGTTGCTGTCCAGCTCGACCGTGACCGTCTGCCCGTCGGCGTTGCCGCCCGCCAGCGGGATCTCTGCCGTTGATGCCATGGGCCCATCCTGCCCCGGCGGCCGACACACCGCAGGCGATAGCCGGCCCGGCGGGCGGGCCCGCGCGACCGGCTCGGGCAGCGCGACCGGCTCGGGAGGGCTAGGGTCCGGGGATGGCGGAGATCAAGGTCGACCCCACCCTCGGGCCGGTGCTGGCCCGCACCGGCGACGAGCGTGCCGTGCTCGAATCATTCCTCGACTTCCACCGCGCCACCGTGCTGCGCAAGCTGGCCGGCCTCTCCGACGCCGTCGAGTCACTCGTGGCCGGCTACTAGCGGGCCTGCGCCCGGTCCCGGGAGATCGCGGCGCGCTTCGACCTCGACCACGTGGTGCCGCAGCCGCAGCTCGGCGAGGTCTCCCTGCGCTGGATACTGGTGCACATGATCGAGGAGACCGCCCGACACGCCGCCACGCCGACATCCTGCGCGAGCTGACCGACGGCTCCACCGGCGTGGTCTGACCCACCCCGGCCGCACCGGAACGCGCCGACCGGGCCGGTCGGCCCAGTGCGCCGGCCCCCGACCGTATCCGGTCTATTCTCGGGGGTCGTCGGCGAAGGGGGGAGCGGTGCTGGTCGTCCACGGGTCGTGGCTGCCCGGCGCGGGGCTCGCCGTCTGGGCGGAGGACAGC
>NZ_SMKJ01000128.1:0-17854 GCF_004348615.1 Micromonospora sp. KC207 | reverse complement strand
GCACCACCGCCGACTCGTGCGCGACTACGAAGCCCGACCCGACAACTCCGCCAGCATGATCACCATCGCCATGATCGACAACCTCGCCAAACGGCTCACCACCGAAACCACCCCAACCTGGCGATACGACTAAACCCACATAGCTGACAAAATACGTGAATCAGACGCCCTCTTAGTCGGACCCCTTGCATTGAAGCGGGTATCTATCATCGGGGGATGACGCGGCTCGCGATTCCCCCGACGATAGCCCGCACCAGTGACGAGATCGGCTTCGGCGCGGTCGAAAAGATCTATCGGCCCTACGTGCTGCGTCACGCCGTGGCGGCGGCCGGCGTCCTCTGCATCGCGGGCCTGGCGGCCTTGGCGGCGGTGTCCGCCACCCGCTACGTGTGGATCATCTGGCTGGTCTTCGCCGTCCTGCTGCTCGGCGTGTTCTGGGGCATCGGCGACGCCTGGCGGTTCTCCCGGCGCCGCTACTACCTGTGCGAGGGCGGGCTGCTCGTGGCGGCGGGCGTCACCCGCTTGACCCGCACGATCGCCTGGGACCAGGTCGCGGAGCTGTGGCGCTACCAGACCCGGGTCTACAGCGAGCACGGGCCGCAGTCGTTCCACCGCTGCCGGATGCGACTCGTCGACGGCACCCGAGTCAACCTCGAGAAGCCGCCGCTCGCGGGCGGCGATCAGCTGAGCCAGACGATCGAGGAACGGGTGACGGCCGTCATGCTGCCCGCCGCTCTTGCCGCGCTGGAGGCCGGCGAGCGCCTGCCGTTCGGGCCGCTCGTCGCGACGCCGGCCGGGCTCACCACCGGCCAGGGCGTGCTCGCCTGGGCCGACCTCCACACCGCCAGGGTGAACCGGCTCCGGATCCGGCTCGCGCCCACCGGGCCGGGGCCGTCGATCTCCGTGCGGGTGCGCACGGTTCCCAACGCCCTGGTGCTCATCGGGCTGGTCCACCGGCTGGCGCCGCACGCCACCATCCACTTCGACCGTTCGGTCTGATTCACCCGTCCTAATACTGCAACGGCATTGTCATGGGTAGCCGCGTCGTCAGTAGTGGCAGGTGCGAACTTGGTGTTGGCGTCGTCGTCGCCATCTCGACCAGGCCCAGACGTGGCTGGGTTGGCGTTCTGATCGCACAGCCAGTGCGGTGAGTAGTCTTCGGATCTCGGGTACGGTGAAGCCGATCATCAGCTCGTCGTCCGGGCTGGTGCCCCTTTTACGGACTGGGACCGGGCCACCGCCAGCCAGGCGTGGGCGGCCATGGACAAGGTGATGTGGGCGTACCAGGCCCGCCAGTCCCGCACCTGGTACTCATCAAGGCCGGCCTCGTTCTTGGCCTGTTGGAAGCATTCCTCAATCGCCCACCGACTCCCGGCGACCCGGGCGAGGTCGACCAGACGGCTGCGGCGGGGCCCGTAGCAGACGTAGTAGGCGATCTCACCGGTGGCGAGGCTGCGCCGAGCGAGGAGCCAGTGGCCTCGTCCCGGTTTCCACCACATCCGGACCGGCACCCGCGCCCACCAGTACTCCCGGGGGCCATGCGCGCCAGCGCCGGCGGACAGCCGGCACCACGACCGCGCGGGCAGGGCGGCGATCAGAGCGTCGGCCCGTGCACGGCCCATCGAGGTGGTGACCATGTCGTCGTTGCGGCGGGTCGCCACCACGTACGGCACGTCCCGCTCCTCCAACCACACCCGCAGCGTCTTGCACTGGCCGTACGCCTCGTCCATCGTCACCCACCCGACCGGCACCCCCGCGTCCAACGCGCGGCCGAGCATGACCCGGGCCATCTCCACCTTCGTGGCGAACCCCACCTCGTCCGGAACACCGGCGGCCCGGCACCGGTCCCGGTCATCGGTCCACGACACCGGCAGGTACAACTGCCGGTCGATCAACGCGTGCCCCCTGCCCGACCGGTAGGCCAGAAACACCCCGACCTGACAGTTCTCCCGCCGCCCGGCAGTCCCGGAATACTGCCGCTGCACCCCGGCCGACCGCACACCCTTCTTCAGGAAGCCCGTGTCATCCACGATCAGCACCCCAGCCGGGTCACCGAGATGCTCGACCACGTAGTCCCGCACATCGTCACGAACCGCGTCGATGTCCCAGTCCGCCACCCGCAACAGCCGCTGCATCCCATCCGGCGACACATCACCGGCCTGCTCCGCAACGGTCCATCCGTTCTTCCGATCCAGACCCGAGACCAGCCCACACAGGTACTGCCTCGCCCGCCGACGCGGCTGCGCCCGGCGAAACCGCACCCCGATCCGGCCATGAAGCCGATCCAGCTCCGCCTGCCAACGCTCAACATCAACACCCGTCACAGGCTGACCAACGAACACGAGCAACACTCGACACGCTCAGTGCCGTTGCAGTACTAGGCCGCGTTTCAGAAGCGGGGTAGCCACTCGTTGATCGCTGCGATGTGCACGGTGGCCTCATAGCGGACGGCGAGCTTGTCGTACCGGGTGGCTACCCCGCGGTGACGTTTGAGCCGGTTGATGCCGCACTCCACGGCATGCCTCTGCTGGTAGGTAACCGGGTCGAACACTGGGGGCCGGCCGCCCCGGGAACCCTTCTTCCGCCGGCTGGCAGCCTGATCGGCCTTGATCGGGATGGTCGCCTTGATGCCCCGGCGACGCAGGTACTCACGGTTGGCCCGCGAACTGTAGGCCTTGTCCGCCAAGACCCGATCCGGACGGGTACGCGGTCTGCCACCCTCGGGCCTGGGCACCCGGATACCGGCCAGCACCGGGATGAACTGCGGGCTGTCGCCGCGCTGCCCGGCGGTCAGCACGAACGACAGCGGCTTCTGCCCCTGCTCACAGGCCAGGTGCAGCTTCGTGGTCAACCCACCCCGCGACCGGCCCAACGCATGGTCAGACGGTTCCTCGCGTACACCGCCGGGTGGTTCCTTCTGCAGATCCCCCCTGCCACGCGCTCCAGCGGCGTGCTGGTGCGCCCGGGCGCTGGTGGAGTCCACGCTGACGTCCCAGGTGATCGCACCGACGGCGTCAGCGCAGGTTTGCAGCCCGGTCACGATCCGCTGCCACGTGCCCTCACGCTGCCAACGCCGACACAGCCCGTACACCGTCTGCCAGGGCCCGTAGCAGTCCGGCACGTCCCGCCACGGCGCCCCGACCCGTGTGCGCCACCGAATGCCGTCGATGAGCTGCCGTTTACTCCACTTCGGCGGCCGGCCTGGCTTCTTTCCCACCGGCAGCAGCGGCTCCAGGGCCGTCCACTGCCGGTCGGTCAGGTCGTGCCGCCTCGTCGCCGGTAGGGTGGCCACGAGGTCTCCGGTCTTCAGTTCGTCTTGGTCGATGAACTACCTACCGGAGACCTCTTCACTTATCGATCAACGACACGCCACAGCCGCACCCAGCAGCGCACCCGCCTTTGAAACGCGGCCTAGATGGGTCAGGCCGGACATAGGGTCCTGCGGCCCGCCGAGGAAGCCCCGCTGGGACGGCCATGAGGTCGGGTTGTTTCCCCTGGGCCCGCCGTACGGCGTCGACCGTCGCCACGTGATCGCGCCGGTCGCCGCCGCCACGGACGCGACCGCGGTGCCGTGGTGGTCGGTGATCTGGAAGGAGGGCAGGGGTGGTGGCCGGGATGGTGGCCGCGGCGAGGATGGCGGCCAGGTCGGCCGGGATTGGCATCGGCGCGGTGAGCGAGACCCGGGCGCGGCCGGTGTTGCCGGCCGGGTAGCGCCCGGTCGCCGAGCCGGGCCCGGCGACGGCGAGGCGGATGACCTGCCCGACGGCCTCAGCCGGGTCGCGTTCGCGCAGCGCGCGGCGCAGCATGACGGCGTGGGTGACGGTGTGCGGCCAGGGCCAGGGCTGCGACAGGATGTGGGCGCGTTCGGCGGCCCGCCACGAGCTGGCCGGGTCGGCGGCGGTGCGGGCGGTGTGCAGCTCGGCCGCGAAGGTCGCGCGGACCGGCGCGGGCATCCGGCGCAGCATCACGACGACGTCCCGCAGCACGAGCAACCCGGCCGGCAACCGCATGCGTCCGCCCCGTCGGCGGCGGCCGTGGCCGCGTTGGCCGGCGCGTCACTGGCCGCGTCAGCGGTTGAGGTGGCGTGCAGGACAGCGTTCGGGGCGCAGCAGCTGTCGCCCTTCCACGCCTCGCGGCCCTCCTTGACCGCGACCGCGGCGATCACCAGGGCGGCGAGCGGGTCGGCCCAGGACCAGCCGAACAGGCTGTTGACCGCCAGGCCGACGAGCAGGACGGCGGACAGGTAGGTGCACAGCAGCGTCTGCTTGGAGTCGGCCACCGCCGAACGGGAGCCGAGTTCGCGGCCGGCGCGGCGCTGCGCGTACGACAGCACCGGCATGACCAGCAACGACAGCCCGGCCAGGACCAGGCCGGTCGAGGAGTGCTCGGCCTCGGCACCGCCGAGCAGGGCACGCACCGACTCGACGGTGACGTAGGCGGCGAGGGCGAAGAACGACACCGCGATGATGCGCAGCGCCGTCTTCTCGCGGGCTTCGGGGGCGCGGCCGGCGAACTGCCACGCGACCGCGGCTGCGGAGGCGACCTCGATGATCGAGTCGAGGCCGAAGCCGATCAGCGCGGTCGATGAGGCCAGGGTGCCGGCGGTGATGGCCACGACGGCCTCGATGACGTTGTAGGTGATCGTTGCGGCGACGAACAGCCGCACCCGGCGGGCGAGCACCGCCCGGCGGGCGGCCGAGGGCCCGGCCGGGGTGAGCTGGATCAGCGGCAGGCTCATCAGCAGCAGTCCTTTTCGTCGGAGTCCGGGCATGCGGCCGGGTCGACCGCGAGGACCAGGCCGAGCAGGTCACCGAGGGCGTGCGAAAGGCGCGGGTCGGCCAGCTCGTAGCGGATGCGCCGGCCCTCCGGTGCGGCGACGACCAGGCCGCAACCTCGCAGGCAGGTGAGATGGTTGGACAAGTTCTGCCGGGTAGTGCCCAGCAGCTCGGCCAGCTCCGCCGGATAGCCGGGCCCGTCACGCAGCGCCAGTAGCAACCGCGCCCGGGTCGGATCCGACAGGGCGTGGCCGAAGCGAGCGAGGACCTGCCCGTACGTCAATGTCTCACACCGAGACAGTACATCCGATGCTGTACTGACGCCAAGGGCATGCGGGCGGCCCCAGGTGGCGGCACCGGCCGCCGCACCAGCCGGGTCGGCAAGGTTCCGGTCAACGACTTCGAGATCCCCTACCTGGAAGTCGGCCGGCGGGCCGTCCTGCGGTTCGTGGCGAAGGCGTTGCCGTCGGTGGGATTCGTCGGCATGATGGTGTCGGCGCGGCGAGAGAAGGGACCCGGTCTGCACATGTCCACACCTGCGGGGGCGTTGGTCAGCCGGGAGGCCCAGAGTTGGGCGGTGCGGGGATACGCGACCGCCGTCACCGCGCTACGGGACCCGCACCTGGTCGTCGCACGACCAGGGCAGTCCGAACAGGACGGTCGACACGGCGACCAGCCGCCGACGGCTCGAAGCGGTCCGTCCACCAACGACGGCGCGCCGTCGGTCCCTGAGTTCTTCCAGTCGTGGTTCACCGTCGGCTCGGCGCACGGCGCGGTGAAGGGTGTGCTCGCCCGCCCTTTCGCCGCCCGGCAGATCGAGCGGTTCGCCACGGTTGTCGCGGAGCTGGCCCGGCTCCGGGTCGACCGGTTGCCCGACGACGGCGACCTGGTCGGCGACTGCCTCGTGCCGTTCTCGGTCGACTGCGCGGCGGCGCTGACCGGGATACCCGCCGGGGAGGCGAACCGGCTCATGGCCGTCACCCGCCTGATGACCGCGGCCTTCCACGGTGTCGCCCGGGGCGCGGACGAGCCGCTGCGACAGTGCGTGCGATACCTGCGGGCGGTCACCGGGCACCTCCTGACGGCCGACGAGGGCACCCCGCTCGCCGGCGCGCTCCGCGAGGTCGCCGCGGAACTCGGGGAGTGGACGGCGACCGCGGTGCTGGCCCAGCTCCTCACCGCCGGCGTCGAGCCGACGGTGACCGGGGCGGCACTGACCTGCCGGGAGCTGGCGCGAGATCCGGGCCTGCCGGAGCGGGCACCGTTGGAGCGGATAGCGGACGAGGCCCTGCGGCGCACGCCGCCGTTCCCCCGCGTCCACCGCACGACCGCGGCGCGGTGCGGCTGCCTCGGGGTACGGATCGAGGCCGGCGAACGGGTGGTGGTCGACATCGAGGCGGCCAACCACGATCCCGCCGTGTTCGGGGACGGCCGCTTCGACCCCAGCCGGACCGCGCAACCGCTGACCTTCGGGCTCGGCGCCTACCACTGCCTCGGTGCGGCCTTCGCCCGGATGCAGATCTCCGCCGTCGTGGCCGCGCTCGCTCGGCCCGAAGCCCGGGTCGCCCCCGCCGACCTGATACTCCGACGGACCGCGCACACCGTCGTCGCGACCGCGATGCCGTTCCGCCGTACCGCGGGGGCGGCACGTGGCTGACCGGCAGTGGCGGGCGCTGCACGTCTACCGGTGGCACGGCCAGGACGAGCTGCTGCTCGACACCATCGCCCCGGAGCTGGCCCGGCTGGGCGTGTCCCGCTTCTTCTACCTGCGCTACTGGCGCGGCGGCCCGCACCTGCGTCTGCGCGTACCTCCGGAGTCCTTCGAGGCGCTGCGTGCCGCGGTCGCCGCGCACCTCGCACGGCACCCGGCCGTGCCACGGCAGGACGGCCCGGGCGCGCTGGCCGCGCAGCGGGAACTGGCCCGCCTTGAGGGTGCCGATCCCGCCCCGCTGATGCCTCAGGACACCGTCCGGGAGGAGCCGTACGAGCCCGAGTACGCCAAGTACGGCGGGCCCGAGGGCGTCCGGATCGCGGAAGACCTGTTCCACTCCAGCAGCCTTATCGCACTCGATGCGGTGCGGTCCTTCCGCAGCAACCCGCGCGGCAGGATCGTGACGGCCCTCGACATGCTGCTCGCTCCACTGGCCGCGGTGGGGATGCACGGCGACGAGGCGGTCGCGTTCCTCGCCGGCTACCACCGGTTCTGGTCACCGTACGCACCGGACCAGAGTTCCTGGCCGGAGCACCACGCCACCAGCGAGCAGGCTGTGGCGCAGGTCGTCCGGCGGACCCCGGTCGGTCCCCTGGCCCGTCGCTGGGCCGACGCGGTCGCCGCCGCCTGGGCGCGGCTGGGGCCCGACTCCCTCGCCGCGGTACAGGCCCCGACCGACCAGGATCGCAGGCGCCTGCTGCTGCTGAACTACCTGCACACACACAACAACCGGATGGGTGTCACGCCGGCGCACGAGGCGTACCTCGCCTACCTCGCCTACCTCGCCCACCGTGCCCACACCGCTCGATCGGCGGGGAAGATCGCATGAGCGACAAGCCGACCGTCTACCTCGTCCACGGGATGCTGGAGACCGGCCACAGCCACTACGCCAAGCAGATCCCGCAGTGGCGGGACGGTTACCGCGTCGTCCCGGTGGACCTGCCCGGTCACGGTCGCTGCCAGGTCGACGCCACCGTCCCCTACTACGCCCAGGCGGTGGCCTACCTGCGGGCCGTCCTCGACCGGTTCGGTCCCGGCCACGTCGTGGCGGCCTCCTACGTCGGGGTGCCGGTGGCGGTGCGCTGCCTGCTGCGCGCGCCGGGGACGGCCCTGTCGCTGACCGTGCACGGCTTCGCGCCGGACGTGCCCAAATCCGTCTTCGACGGCTGGAACCAGGGTTTCGACCGGCTCGCCTGGCTCGCCGACCGCACCCCCCAGCTCAGCGAGAGCTACGTGCACCTCCACGGTCCCCGGTGGAAGCACACCCTCGACTGCGTCCAGCGCGACATCGAGGAGGACTACACCGGGCGGGTCCTGGTGACCTCGGCGATGATCCGTGACCTGGACCTCCCCGTCCTCGTCGCGAACGGCGACCAGCGAACCGCGGAGAAGCGGGCCGCGCTCGCCGCGGGTGACATCGGCCCACGGGTCCGTGGCTTCGTCGTCCCGGACGCCGGCCACGTGCCGGGCCGGGACAACCCCGCGGTCTTCGCGCGCGTCCTACGCGAGTTCTGGGAGCATCCGGAGCGGTCTCCCGGCGACGTCCGCCCCACCGACCCGCCGGCGTACCGCCACGGCGCAGACTCCCTTCGGCTGCGACTGAGCGAACTGTTGCAGGAGCCCGACGACGGTCGCCTGCTCGACTCCCTGGAGACGCTGAGCGTGCTGGCCTATCTCGACCGCCAGGGCGTGCCGGTCGGCCGGGGCGAGTTGTCCGACTACCCGGTCACCATCGCCGGGTGGGTGGACTGGCTCGGTGAGCGGGCCGTACCCGGTGGGAAGGCCTGATGCGGGTGCTCGTCACCGGGCATCCGCTGACCGGTGAGGTGCGTCCCATGCTGCCGCTGGCGACCGCCGCCCGGCGGACCGGCCACGAGGTCGTCGTCGCGACCCGCGGCGAACCGACCGAGGAGACCCGGCGCCACGGGCTGCGCGTGTGGCGGCTCGACGGCTCCTCCCTCGGCGGCGCGGTCGACGGGGCCGACGCCGTGCAGGCCGACGCCGTGCAGGCCGACGCCGTACAGGCCGACGCCCGCCGGCTGGTCGACGACCTGGCGGAGCGGGTCGCCGGCTGGCGTCCCGACGTGCTCGTGCACCACCCGGTCGACCTGGGCGCGTCGCTGGTGGCCGTCGACGCCGGCCTGCCCGCCGCGGCGCACTCCTGCGGCCCGGCGGTCGCGCCCCGCCTCTTCGCGCTCATGGCGACCGTGTTCACCCCGCTGTACGCCGAACGCGGCAGACCCGACGTCCTGGGCACGCTGCGCCGCGCGGTCTACCTCGACGTGTGCCCGCCCAGCCTGGAGTGCGCCGACGCCGCCTGGTGGCCACGGCGGGCCCCGCTACGCCCGGCCGGACCGGGCCGGTCGCCGCGTCCGGATGTCGTGGACATCGTCCCCGGTGACCTGCCGGACCCGGCGTTCACCGCGGCCGCGCTGGCCGCCGCCCGCGGGCTCGGCCTCTGCGCCGGGACCCGCGGCCGGCGCGGAACAGGAGCGCTGGTGGTGACCCACGGAGCGGCCGACGTCGTGCTGGCCGCCCTCGCCGCGGGGGTCCCGCTGCTGCTGGCACCCCGCTTCCCGGAGGAGCAGCGCACCGCGGACCTGTGCGCGCGAGCGGGCGCGGCCGTGGTGCTCGCCGCCGGGGAGCGCACCACGGACGCCGTTCGTGGCGCGCTGGCGCGGCTGCGCGACGACCCGACGTTCGGCGCGACGGCGCGACGGCTGGCCGCCGAGATCGCCCACCTGCCGGCGGCCGAGGATGTGCTGGTTGACCTGGAACGGGGGATGCTGGGATGACAGCTCCGGCCGTGCTGCTGCACGGGTTCATGGAGACCGGACGGGGTCACTTCGGCGCCCAGGTCGACGCCTGGCGCGACGAGCGGGACGTCCTCGCCCCCGACCTGCCGGGGCACGGCGGGTGCCGGGTCGACGCCCGGCGACCTTACGGGCTCATGGTGGAGCGCTACGTCCTCGCCCTGCTCTCCAGGCTGGGGCCGGTCGACATGGTCGCCGCGTCGTACCTCGGCAGTCCGGTGGCGGTGCGCATCGCGCACGCCCGGCCGGACCTGGTGCGGAGCCTGGTGCTGACCGGACTGGTCCCGGACGTCCCGGCGGACGTGTTCGCGCGCTGGCTCGGGTCGTTCGTCACGCTCGCCGAGCAGCGCCCCGACGTGGCCGAGGCTTACCAGCGGCTGCACGGGCCGCGGTGGCGTGCCACGTTCGACGCGTTCGTCGACGACGCGCGCGAGTGTTACGTCGAGCGCTTCCAGATCACCGAGACGATGCTGCGTTCGCTACCCGTGCCGCTGCTGATCGCCAACGGCTCGGCCAAGTCCGGCGAGCGCGACGCGGCGCTGCGCGCGGCCGGGTGGGGCGGAACCGTCCGCGGGGTCGTCATCGAGCACGGCGGGCACATCCCGGGCCAGGACCGGCCCGCGGAGTTCTCGGCCGCCGTGCGGGACTTCTGGGACCGAATGTGAGGAGGACCGGCGTGCCGACGCTGGAGGAGATGCGACGGGACCTGGAACGCGTGCTCCAGGAGACCGACCACGATCGGGAACTGGACTCACTCGAGATCACGACAGTGCTGGCCTACCTGGTCGGCAAGGAGTACGAGCCCGGTCCACCCCCGGCGGACCAGGCACCGAGGACGATCGGAGGCTGGCTGGCATGGGCCGAGCGCTCTTTCGCGGGTTCCTGAGCGACAGCACCGCCGGCTCCCCGCGAGGGGTCTGGAGCGGCGGTGGATTCGTGGCGTGGGATCGGCTGCTGGAGGCGGGAAGGTCACTCGACGTGGGCGTCCGGCCCGGCGGGGCGTACCTGGTCGATCCGACGTCCCCGGTCGAGGCGCTCACCGCGTTCTTCGCGGTGGCCACCGTGCCGGACACCGTCCTGATCTGGGCCGCGCGAGCGGCGTTCCCGGGCGAGACGCAGCAGCTGGCGCCCGCCCTGCACGCGGTGCCCTGGCCGGGTGACCCGGTGAACCGTCCGCTCTGGGGGATCATGACATCGGGCAGTTCAGGAGTGCCCAAGCTGCCCGTCGGCTACGCCGACACCCTGGAGGCGGTGGCCGTGCACTACGACGCCGCGGTGTTCCGCCCCACCTTCGCCGGCGCGGAGACGGCGCTGGCCACCTGCCTGCCGTTGCAGTTCTCCGCCGCCTTCTTCATGTCGGTGCTGCCGTCCCTGCTCTTCCGCCGCGACCTGGTGGTCTTCGCGCCACACGACTGGCGTCCGGTGGTCGAGGCCGCCCAGCGCGACCACGTCATCTGCCAGGCGGTGCCGGCAGTCACCGCGGCGGGCAGTCTGAGCGTCCCCGAACAGGTCGACATGTCCCGCGCGGCGGTGATCATGGGCGCTGGTTACGTCACCGAACAGCGGGTGCGCACCATTCGCTCCCGTTTCCGGGACGTGCGGCTGGCCAACATCTACGGCACCGCCGAGACCGGGGCGGTCTCCCTCGACCGTGACCCAGGTGCCAACCGGCACGTCGGCAGGCCGCTGCCAGGCAAGCCGGTGTGGCTCGTCGAGGCCGACGCCAACGGCACGGGTCGGGTGGCCACCACCGGTCCCGACTGCATGCGCTTCCGCTGGACCCCCGGCCTGCCGCTGGAACCGATGGGCGACGTGGTCACCGGCACCGACTACGGCCACTTCGACGCCGAGGGCAACCTCTATCTCGACGGCCGGGTGGACGGCGGCGAGAAGCTGCACGGGGTGACGATCTACCCGCGCCGGATCGAGCGCCACATCCTCGACCTCGACGGAGTGGTCGACGTGCGGGTGCTCGTCCGGCACCGTCCGGACAGCGCCGACGAGTTGACGGCCCGGGTCATCGGCGACGTCGGCGTCGACCAGGTACGCGAGCACTGCGCCGCGCTCAGCGCGATCGAGCGCCCGAACCGGGTGGAGTGCTTCACCGAGGCGGAATCCGTCTCGGCGTACACCGCGCACGGCAAGCTCTGACGGGTGGCGGGCCGCCGGCTCCGGGCCGGCGGCTCAGCTCCGCTCACGCAGGCGGAATCGCTGGACCTTGCCGGTCACGGTGTGCGGGAGGTCGGGAACCACCTCGATGCTGCGCGGAAACTGGTGGCGGCGCAGCCGCGACGGCAGCCAGGCCCGCAGGGCCGCGACCAGCCCGTCCGGGTCGCCCGAGGGGACGACGTAGGCGGTGATGCGGGTCAGGCCCGAGCCGTCCGGCACGCCCACCACCGCAGCCTCCCGTACGCCCTCGTGCGCGGTCAGCACGTCCTCGATCTCCACTGGCGACACCCACAGTCCGTGCACTTTGAACACGTCGTCGGTCCGCCCCTGGAACGTGTAGAAGCCGTCCTCGTCACGGGAGTAGAGGTCCCCGGTCGACACCCAAGGGCCGTCGACGGTCCGCCGGGTCCGCTCCGGGTCGTTCCAGTAGTGGGAGAAGGCCGTCCCGCCGGACACCTGGAGGGCACCGCGGCCCGCGCCGTCGATCTCGGTGCCGTCCTCGGCGAGCAGCCGCAGCCGGAATCCGGGGACCGGGACGCCGCTGGTCCCCGCCCGGGTCCGCCCGGGCAGGTTGGAGCAAAAGGTGGCCAGCAGCTCGGTGGAGCCGATCCCGTCGAGGAGTTCCCAACCGTGCGCGGCACGCCACTCGGCGAAGACCGCCGCCGGCAGCGCCTCACCGGCGGACGTGGCCCGCCGTACCGAGGAGAGGTCCCGTTCCCGCGCTCCCGGCACCGCCAGCAGCGCCCGGTACACCGAGGGCACCGACGCCACCAGCGTCGGCCGGTACGCCTCGACGGCGTCGAGGATGCGGGGCAGGTCCCGGCGGCCCGGCAGGATCACCGCGGTGGCGCCGAACCAGAGCGGGAAGATCAGGTTGTTGCAGAGGCCGTAGGCGTGGAACATCTTCGACGTGCAGAACAGCCGGTCCTCGCCGGTCACCTCGAGCACCCGCGCGCCGAAGGTCGCGGCGGTGACGGACAGGTCGCGGTGCCGGTGCACGACCCCCTTGGGACGTCCGGTCGAGCCGGAGCTGTACAGCACGAATCCCGGATCGTCCGGGTCGACGTCCGCCGGAGCCAGGAAGGCGGGGTCGGAGACCAGGTCGTCGTAGCGCAGCGCACCCTCGGCCACGCCGACGGCCACCACGGGCACGCCCGAGCCGACCAACGCGGCCGCCGGTCCCGGGTCGGCGACCACCGCGGCCGCGCCGCTGTCGGCAAGAAGGTACCGATGGTCGTCGACCGGCGCACCGGGGTTGGCCGCCACCGGGATCAGCCCGGCCCGCAGCGCCCCGAGGAACGCCGCCAGGAACTCCGGCCCGTCGTCGAGCGCGAGCAGCACCCGGTCGCCGGGCACCAGGCCGAGCCCGGTCAGGCCGCGGGCCGCCGCGCAGGTCTGGTCGAGCAGCCGTCGGAAGGACACGGTGCGGTCGCCGCACTCGACCGCCGTGGCGTCGCCCCGGCCGCGTTCGCAGCAGGCGTCCAGGACGGTCGCCGCGTTGCCGGTCACCACTGCGGTGAGCTGCTCGGTCATGTCGGGCTCATCCTTTCCGCCGCCTGGTCGTGCGCCCACGTCCCGGACGGCAGGGCGGCGGCCATCTTCAACATCATCTCCGCGTGCTCGTCGTCCGGATCGGAGTCGAGCACGATCGCACCGCCCGCACCGACGCTCACCACGCCGTCCTGGGCGACGGCGGTACGGATGACGATGCTGAGGTCCGCTTTCCCCAGAAAGGAAAAGTAGCCGAGCGCGCCGGAGTAGACCCCACGAGGGCGGCGTTCGAGCCGGTCGATGATCTCCATCGTCCGGGCCTTGGGCGCGCCGGTCATCGATCCGCCCGGGAAACAGGCGCGGGCCGCCTGCACCGCACCGACGCCGGGACGCAGCACGCCGCGGACGGTCGACACCAACTGATGCACCGTCGCGTAGGACTCCACGGCCATGAACCGGGGCACGGTCACGCTGCCCAGCGTGCAGACCCGGCCGAGGTCGTTGCGGACCAGATCCACGATCATCAGGTTCTCGGCGCGGGTCTTGGGCGACTCCGCGAGCCAGCGGCACAGCGCGGCGTCCACCTCGGGGTCGTCCGCACGCGGGGCGGTGCCCTTGATGGGCTTGGACTCGGCGACGCCGTCCGCGTCGACCCGCAGGAACCGCTCCGGCGACGACGACAACACGGTCAGGCCGCCCAACCGCAGGAACGCCGCGTAGGGCGCGGGGTTGGCCTGCCGCTGCGCCCGGTAGAGCGCGAAGAGGTCGCCGTCGTACGGCACGGCCGCCTCGGCCGTCAGGCAGATCTCGTAGCTCTCCCCCGCACGCAGTTCGCGCAGGCACTCGCGCACCTCGTCGGCGTACTCGCCCGGCGTCCGCCCGACCGCCCGGCTCAGGTCGGGTGTGTGCACCGGGGGCACCGGCGTCTCGGCGAGCCCGGGGAGCACCTCGGCCGCCTCGTCGACCCACCGGCGCGCCGCCGTGGCGTCGCGGGAGTCACCCGTGCGCGACAGTGCGATCAGCCAGGCGGCGCCGGTGCGGTGGTCGAGGGCGACCATCCGGGTGGCGGTCAGCCACACCGCGTCCGGGGTCCGGGCGGTGCGGTCGACCCGTACCCCGCAGTCGGCCCTGGCCTCGTAGCCGAGGTAACCGACGTACCCGCCGGTGAAGGGCAGCGGGAGCCCTCGGTGCCCGTCGAGACGGGTGCCGGCGAGCCGGGCGTCGAGCACGTCGAAGATGCCGCCCGGCTCGACGGCCACCACCGTCCCGTCGGCGTCGAGCACGCTCACCCGGCCCTCGCCGACCCGGTAACGCAGCACCTCGGCGTGCTCTCCCACCGCGGCCCCGATGAAGGAGTAGCGGGCGTCCGTGGCCTCGGTGCGCGCGCTGTCCAGCCAGAAGGCGTACCGGGCCCCGCCGAACAGCCGTTCGAACGCCGCCGGCAGCGACCCGGCGGTCTCGACCCGCCGGGCCGTCACCGTCCACCGGGTGTGCTCCGGCGGGCCGGTCCGGGGGGCCGGGCGCGGCACCGGCGCGGCCGGTCGGGGCGGCCTGCGCCGCCGGCCGGTCACCTGGTCGGCGAACGCCTCCATCAGCCGCCGGCCGTGCTGACTGGCCACCGACTCGGGGTGGAACTGCAGACCCCACCAGGGGCGCGAGCGGTGCCGCAGGCCCATCACGACGCCGTCCGGCGTCCAGGCGTCGACCTCGAATCCGGTGCCTTCCAGGCCCGACACGCAGAGCGAGTGGTAGCGCACCACGGTGAAGTCCTGGGGCAGCCCGGCGAAGAGGCCGCGCCCGGCGTGGCGTACCGCGTCCAGCCGCCCGTGCGCAGGGGCGGGGGCCGGTTTCACCTCGCCACCGGCGAGCCAGGCGAGCGCCTGGTGGCCGAGGCAGACTCCGAGCACCGGCAGGTCGACCGCGGCGAGCACCGCGAGGGTGGCGCCGACGTCGCGGGGCTGCTGCGGCCGGCCCGGCCCGGGTGAGATCAGCAGGGCGTCGAAGCCGGCGGCGAAGTCGGGGGTCAACTCCGGCGCGTCGTTGCTCACCACGGTCGGCTCCGTGCCCAGCACCCCGCCGGCCAGGTGAGCGAGATTGTGGGTATAGGAGTCGTAATTGTCAATGAGAAGAACTCGCACCGACCATCGACCCCCGTCCCATCCGAAAGCCACTCGACCCAACCTCGGGCGAAAGCCTAGCATGGACTATCGGGGGCTGGGATCGGCTACGATGGCCGATATGGAATCGGCGATCGGGAAAACTGATGTCGCACTGCTGGATGCCTATCTGGGACGCCTCGGCGTCACCGTTTCCGGACCGCCGTCGCCGACTCTGTTGAGCGAGTTGCACCGGGCCCACGTCGAGCGGATCGCCTGGCACAACCTCGACATCGCCGGCGGCGTCGACACCGATCCGGACCCGGTCTCCGCTGCCGCCCGCATCGCCGCCGGCCGGGGCGGGCACTGCTTCGAGCTCAACAACGCCTTCGCCCTGCTCCTGCGGGAACTGGGCTTCAACGTGCGCACCCACCGGGCCGGCATCCACGGTCGATACCAGCGCGAGTCACCGGGCGCCACCGGCACGCACCTGGTGCTCTCCGTCTCCGGGCTGCCCGCGCCGGAGGCCGCGGACGGCGTCTGGCTGGTCGACGTCGCCGCGGGCGACCTGCTGCACGAACCCGTCCCGCTGCACCCCGGCGAATACGACAACGGCGGCTACCGCATCGCCCTGACTCGCGAGAGCACCGAAGCGGGCGGCTGGCGGGTGGACCACGACAAGCGTGGCGGATCGCGCGGCGTGGAGATATCCCCCGACCCCCATCCGACTGCGGACCAAATTCGTTGCCTGCGTTTCCTGACGCATGACGCACATTCACCGATGCGTTTCTCCACGCTCGTCCAGCGGCGTTATTCCGTCGGTGCGGACATCCTTTTCGGACCCGTTCTCACCGGCCCCGCCGGATCGGTCGAGATCACCAGCCGGGAGCAGTGGCTGGCCGCCCTCACCGACGTCTTCCACCTCCGCGTCGACCTGTTCGATCCGGCCGTCCTCGACCGGCTGTGGCGGCGGGCCGCCCAGGTCAGGCCCATGCTCAGAGGGCGCTGACCGGGCGGCCCGCCCGTCACCAGGTGACCGGTAGCGCCGCCAGGCCGCCGAGCAGGGTGTTGGGGCGCACCATGAGCTCCTGCACCGGCACCGCCAACCGGAGGGTGGGGAAGCGCTGGAGCAGCAGGGTGAACACCACCTGCAGTTCGATGCGGCCCAACGCCGACCCGATGCAGGCGCTCGGGCCGTAGCCGAAGGACAGGTGCGGGTTCGGCGAACGGGTGATGTCGAAGCGGTCCGGGTCGGGAAAGACGCGGGGGTCGCGGTTGGCGGTGTTGGCGTCGAACACCACCGCGTCCCCACGGGCGATGGTCACCCCACCGATCTCGATGTCTTCCTGCGCGTACCGGGGCAACGCGCCGCCGCCGGGAACGGCCAGCCGCAGGATCTCCTCGACGGCGCCGACGACCTTGTCCGGATCGGCCCGGACGGCGTCGGCCGCCGCCGGGTTCGTCACCAGGAGCACGGTGCCCAGGTCGATGCGGGCCACGGTCGTCTCGAACCCACCGGCGAGCAGGCCGGCGGCCATCTGCACCAGCTCGTCGTCGCCCAGGTCGCTCTCCGCCTGCTCGGCGATCAGCATGCTGAGCACGTCGTCGCGGGGAGCGCCGCGCTTACGGTCGACCAGCCCGCCCATGTAGTCGGTCAGCTCCGTCCACGCCGCGGCGGCGCCGGCCCAGTTCGCCATGTCCAGGGCCGCCTCGGACAGCTCCCGGAACCGCTCGATCTCCAGGTCCGGCACCCCGAGCAGGTCGCAGATGACCAGCACCGGCAACGGCCAGGACACCAGCTCGTGCAGGTCCGCGGGGCGCTCGGCGGCGGCGAGGTCGTCGAGCAGGGCCGAGGCCCGAGCCTCGATCATGGGCCGCATCGCGCGCATCCGCCCCGGGGAGAACGCCCCGGCGAGGAATCGCCGCATGCGCTGGTGGGCACGGTTCATCTGCTCGTCGTCGTGCTCACCGAGCGGCCCGCCGAGAGCCGCGGCGAACACCCGGGCCGCGGACTCGGGATCGGGGTGGGTACGCCCGATGCGTGGGTCGGTCACCAGGTCGCGGATCGCCTGGTGGTGGGTGACGACCCAGGCCTCACTGCCGAACGGCGTGCGTACCTTCCGGACCGGACCCTGGGCCTGCAGGATCCGCATCAGGGGAATGACGTCCAGGACGTCGTCCCGGTCGAAGTCCAGCTGCGGTGGGACGTCGGTGGTGTTGTCCATGACGGCTCGTTCACACTCCTGTCAGTCGCTCACGCAGGCGAACGCCTGCCCCACGTGGCCATCAGCAGCGCGGAGAATCCCGCGCACTCGGGGTCGGCGCCCCAGGCGATGCCGTCGGCCACCTGCTCCTCGGTCAAGAGGCCGAAACGTACGTACCAGGGACCGAACTGGCGCAACAGGTTCTGCACCATGATCGTCGCCGTCGGGGTGCCCCCCTCGATGAGATGCGCGCGTCCCTCGCAGCCGACGTCGGCCACCCCCAACCCGCGCAGCAGACGCGGCAGCTCCGCGCCCAGGGTGGGCCGACTGCCGGTCCCGGCCAGCCAGCGACGCATCGCCCCGGTGACCGCCCGGAAGGTCTCCTCGCCCGCACCGGGCAGCGGGTACGTGGCGGCCCAGTTCATGTCCTCGACCAGGATCCAGCCGCCGGGCCGCAGCGCGGCCACCAACTTCGCCAGCGCCGCCTCCGGATCCCGGAGGTGTTCGAGCACCAACCGGGCGTGCACCAGGTCGTACTCGGCCTCGGGCAGTTCCTCGCGCTCCAGGTCGTGCGCCATCGGCACCAGACCCGGCC
>NZ_SMKJ01000127.1:0-17880 GCF_004348615.1 Micromonospora sp. KC207 | reverse complement strand
CTCCCTCCCCGCCCAGCCTCGAGCGGATGCCCGCGCCAGGTCGCCTAGATGGGGGTTCGGGTGCGGGCGGCGGGGAAGCGGTCCAGGGCGCCGGTGGTGGCCAGGGCACGGGTCAGCGCCCAGCCGCCCGCGCCCGCGATGATCGTGGCGCTGATCACGGTGATCAGGGCGTACGGGAGGCGGTAGCCGGTCAGGTCGTACTCGGCGTTCCAGACGAAGAAGTCGAACAGGGCGGCGCTGACACCGGTGAACGCCCCGGCGAGCAGCGCGGTCGGCAGCCGGAACGAGCGGTACCGGAACGCGGCGAACGCCAGCTCCGCGCCCAGGCCCTGGATCATGCCCTGCGGGATCACCGTGCCGGCCCACTGACTGCCCAGCAGGGCGGACAGGACGGCGGCGACGGTCTCGCAGTACAGGGCCGCGCCCGGCTTGCGGATCACCAGGCCGCCGAGCACGGCCGGCATCAGCCAGACGCCGTAGAGCAGGGTCTGCGCGGGCGGGAAGAACGCGAACGCCCCCTCGGTGGCGCTCCAGACCAGGCCCCAGGCCCAGAAGATGACGCCGAAGGCGACGGCGATCACCGAGGCGACCACGATGTCGATCGTGCGCCAGCGGTTGCTGTCGGTGTGGTTCATGGTGGCTCCCAGTCCTTGACGAACCAGGAGAAGACGCACGCCGTGTCCGGTGGAACCGGACGTCGACGCGGCTGGAGGTCGACCGAACTCCCTGCGCTGGCATTACCCAGATCAGGTTCGAGGGTCTGCGGGCGGTGCCCGCACTCTCAGCGCTGTGCGCTCCCCTGTCGGATGTGAAGTTGTCCCGTCGACGCTACACCCTGGAAGATCACCGGGCAAAAGGTCCTTTTCGCAGCTCACTCCGATCCAGACACCATCATCTTGGCGGAGTCCATCGACCCGGGCCGCTGGGCGCGGTAGTGTCGCGCCGCCGAATCCATCCGCCCCGAGGGAGCGTGACCGTGACATCGACGACGGACAGTTCCGTTCCGCCCGTCAGACCCGGCGGGGTAGCCGCCAGGGCACCGGCGGCGGACGGCGGGTCGGTGGACGTCCCGCCCGGGCCGGCCCCGGTGACGGGAGCGGCCGGCGGGGCCGCGCCGGACGTACCGGAGGGTAAGGCGGCGCCGGGCGGGCCGCGACGCTCCGTCGGCGGCTGGTTCGGCTCGGTCGAGGTGTTGGCCGCGCTGCTGGTCCTGCTGATCGTGTTCCGCGAGCAGCTTGCCGCCGCGCTGGCCGGGCCCCGGTTGCAGACCTGGACCACGGTCTTCGTCTCGGTGCTCGTGCAGGCGGTGCCGTTCCTGGTCTTCGGGGTGCTGCTCTCGGCGGTGATCGCGGTCTTCGTGCCGCGCTCGTTCTGGGCCCGGGCGCTGCCCCGGCATCCGGCCCTCGCGGTGCCGGTGGCCAGCGCCGCCGGTGTGGTGCTGCCAGGCTGCGAGTGCGGTGCGGTGCCGATCGCCGGCTCCCTGATCCGGCGCGGCGTCACCCCGGCGGCGGCCCTGGCGTTCCTGCTCGCCGCCCCGGCGGTCAACCCGATCGTGCTCGCCGCTACCGCCGTCGCCTTCCCGGGAGCACCGGAGATGGTGCTCGCTCGGGCGTTGGCCAGCCTGGTCGTCGCCATGATCATGGGATGGCTCTGGCTGCGGCTCGGCCGCGCCGACTGGATCCGGCTGCCGCACCGGCCCGAGCTGGAGGGCACGTCGCGGGGCGCGGCCTTCTGGGCGGCCATGCGGCACGACATCATTCACGCCGGCGGCTTCCTGGTCGTCGGCGCGATGGCCGCCGCCAGCATCAACGTGCTGGTGCCGGAGCGGTGGTTGCAGACCCTCGCCGACTCCCCGGTGTTGTCGGTGCTCGCCCTCGCCGTGCTCGCCGTGCTGCTGTCGCTCTGTTCGGAGGCCGACGCCTTCGTCGCGGCGTCGCTGTCGCAGTTCTCTCTCACCTCCCGTCTCGTCTTCCTGGTGGTTGGGCCGATGGTCGATCTCAAGCTGATCTCGATGCAGGCCGGCATCTTCGGTCGCCGGTTCGCGTTCCGGTTCGCCCCGGCGACCTTCGTGGTCGCCGTCGGGGTGGCCAGCCTCGCCGGGGCGGTGCTGCTGTGAACCGGCAGGCGCAGGCGGTCATGCTGCTGCTGCTCGGCGGCGCGGTGGTCCGGGCCAGCGTCACCGATCTCTACCTGCGGTACGTCAAGGAAGGGCTGCGGCCGTTCCTCATCGCCGCCGGGCTCGCGCTGATCGCCGCCGCGATCATGACCCTCTGGTACGACCTGCGGCCCGCGCCGGCTTCGGCCGACCCCGGTCACGGGCCCGACGACGACGGGCACGGCCACGCGGCCGACGACGACGGGCACGGTCACCACGAGCCGCGCGTCGGCTGGCTGCTCCTGCTGCCGGTGCTCGGGCTGCTGCTGGTCGCCCCGCCGGCCCTCGGCTCGTACGCGGTGGGCCAGGCCGGCACCGCGCTGGCCAGCAAGCAGCAGTCGGACTACCCGCCCCTGCCGCCGGGCGACCCGGCCCCGGTCACCGTCCTCGACTACGCCGCCCGGGCGCTGTTCGAGCGGGGTGAGTCGATCGGCGACCGGCGGGTCCGGCTCACCGGGTTCATCGCGCCCGGTCCTGACGGGCAGCCGATCCTGGCCCGCATGGTGCTCTCCTGCTGCGCCGCCGACGGCCGCCCGGTCAAGCTGGGGATGACCGGCGACGTGCCCGTCGGCCTGCCGCACGACACCTGGGTCGAGGTCACCGGCCGCTACAGCGACCGAATCGCGCGGGACCCGGTCAACGACGCCGAGATCCCGTACCTGGCCGTGGAGTCCTGGCGGGAGGTGCCCGCGCCGAGAAACCAGTACGAGTGAGCGCGGGCGCCCTGGGTAGGCTGCCGATCATGCAGGTCGACGCGCGAGGGCTGACGTTCGAGGTGCGCACCGGCGGTCCGGCCGACGGCGAGCCGGTGCTGCTGCTGCACGGCTTCCCGCAGCACAGCGGCGAGTGGGAAGGGGTGACCCCGGCGCTGCACGCCGCTGGGCTGCGCACGTACGCGCTCGACCAGCGCGGATACTCGCCTGGCGCCCGGCCGGCGGCGGTCGAGGCGTACCGGGTTCCCGAGCTGGTCGCCGACGCGGCGGCGGTGCTCGATGCGCTGGGCGTCGACGCGGCCCACGTGGTGGGGCACGACTGGGGCGCGATCGTCGCCTGGGCGCTCGCCGCCGCCCACCCCGACCGGGTGCGCACCCTCACCGCCGTGTCGGTCCCGCACCCCGCCGCGATGGCGCACGCGCTGGCCACCGACACCGAGCAGAAGGCCCGCTCGTCGTACATCGCCCTGTTCCGCAAGCCGGGCAAGGCCGAGAAGGTGCTGCTGGCGTTTCGGGCCGCCGCCCTGCGCCGGCTGCTCGGCGGCGTCGGCGACGCCGACCGGGTCGCCCGCTACGCCGAGCCGATGCGCGCCCAGGGCGCGCTGACCGCCGCCCTGAACTGGTACCGCGCGATGTCCCGGCGGGACCTCGCGGCGGTCGGTCCGGTGCCGGTGCCGACCACCTTCGTCTGGAGCGATCGGGACAAGGCGATCGGCCGTACCGCCGCCGAGGCGTGCGCCGCGCACGTCACCGGCGACTACCGCCGCGTCACGCTGGCCGGGGTGTCGCACTGGATCCCCGACGAGGCGCCCGGCCCGCTGGCCGAGGCGGTCCTGGCGCGCACGGCCACCGCCCGATGACCGCGACCGGGCCCGGCGCGACCCGGCCACACACCCGCGCGTCGCTCGCCGCGCAGCTCGCCGACCTGGGGGTACGCCCCGGCGGCATCGTGCTCGTGCACGCCGGGCTGAAGGCGCTCGGGTTCGTCTGCGGCGGCGCGCAGGCGGTGGCCCTCGCCCTGCGCGACGCGCTCGGCCCGCAGGGCACGATCGTGGTGCCCACCCACACACCGGAGAACAGCGACCCGGCCGGGTGGCGGAACCCGCCGGTGCCGGCGGACTGGTGGCCGGTGATCCGGGCCGAGACCCCCGCCTTCGACCCGGCGGTCACCCCGAGCCGGTTCATGGGGGCGCTGGCCGAGACAATCCGGTGCTGGCCGGGTGCCCGGCGCAGCGATCACCCGCAGGTCTCCTTCGCCGCCCTCGGGCCCGCCGCCGAGCGGGTCGTGACCGGGCATCCCCTGGCCGGCATGCTCGGTGCCGAGTCGCCGTTGGGCCGGCTGTACGACGCCGACGCCGACGTGCTGCTGCTCGGTGTCGGCCACGACTCGAACACGTCGCTGCACCTGGCCGAGTACCGGCAGGCCACCCCGCCGAGGCAGCGGGAGGGCGCGGCGGTGCCCATCCCGGACGGCGGGCGGCGTTGGGTGTGGTGGGACGACGTCGTGCTCGACGAGAGCGATTTCCCCCGGCTCGGGGCCGGCCTGGAGGCGACCGGGGCGGTGCGGGTCGGCCCGGTCGGCGAAGGGACGGGACGGTTGATGCGCCAGCGGGCGGCGGTCGACTTCGCGGTGGGGTGGCTGGCCCGCAACCGGCGGGCGGCGGACCCAGATCCACCGGCGGCGGACGGGAACCGGCGGATGGAGGACGCGTGACGCTCAGCGCCGAGAGCTACCTGGCGGTGGTGACGGAGACGATCGGGCAGGTGTCGGCCAGCCAGCGGGAGGCGGTGGGCCGTGCGGCCGAGCTGATCGCCGACGCGCTGCGCGCCGACGGGGTGGTCCACGCGTTCGGCACCGGCCACTCGGAGGCCCTCGCCATGGAGATCGCCGGCCGGGCCGGTGGCCTGGTGCCGACCAACCGGATCGCGCTGCGCGACGTGGTGCTGCACGGCGGGGCGCCGGCCGACGTCCTGGGCCCGCTGCTGGAGCGGGACCCGTCGGTGGCCCACCGCCTCTACGAGCTGGCCCCGGTCCAGCCGTCCGACGTGTTCGTGGTGGCCTCCAACTCCGGGGTCAACGGGGCGATCGTGGAGTTCGCGGCGCTGGTGACCGGGCGCGGGCACCGCCTGATCGCCATCACGTCGGCCCAGCACTCGGCGCGGATGACCTCCCGGCACCCGTCGGGGCGGAAGCTGGCCGACTTCGCCGACGTGGTGCTGGACAACGGGGCCCCGTACGGCGACGCGACCCTGCCGATGCCCGGTGGCGGCGCGGTCGGCGCGGTCTCCTCGATCACGGCGGCCCTGCTCGCGCAGCAGATCACGGTCGAGGTGGTGGCCCGGCTGCTCGCGGTGGGGGAACGGCCCCCGGTCTACCTGTCGGCCAACATCGCCGGCGGCGACGAGCACAACAAAGCCCTGGAGGCCCGGTACGCGGGCCGGATCCGTCGGGGCTCCTGACCGCGCGGGCATGGGCGTGAATCGGTTTCGCCGCCCGGGCGATCGGGCATTGGCGATGCTGTCGGCGGGCCGCACCCGCCGGCAGTACCGTCGCCCCGGAGGTAACACGTGTCGAAGGAAACCGAGAGGCAGCGCTGGCAGCGCAACTTCGCCGATCTGCTCCAGGAGTTGCGGGTCGCGCAGACTGGCGTGCAGATCCTCTTCGCGTTCCTGCTGACCCTGCCGTTCAGCAGCGGTTTCACCCGCACCAACGCCTTCCAGAAGGATGTCTACATCGTCTCGCTGCTGGCGGCTGCCGCCGCCACCGCGATGATCATTAGCCCGGTGGCCTTCCACCGGGCGTTGTTCCGCCAGGGGCGCAAGCCGGAGCTGGTCCGCTTTGCCCACCGGATGGCCAGCGGCGGGCTCGCGTTCATGCTCGTCTCGATGGTCAGCGCGGTCCTGCTGATCACCGACTTCGTGCTGGACCGGGGCATCGCCTTCGTGCTCACCGCGATCACCGCCGTCTGGTTCCTGACCCTCTGGGCCTTCCTGCCGTTCGCCCGCCGCAACTGGGGCGAGGACGACGTCGACGACGACGATGACGATCCGCAGGTGCTCGCCGGCGACTGACCCTCCGACCAGCGGCGACGCTGTCGGAAATCCGAGGTGCACGCGACGCTACCCCTGGGTAACAACCGGGGGTAGCGTTGTTTGTGTCGAGCACGTTGACGCATCCGGACCGAGGTTCGAGGAGGCCGCCGTGACCACGACCCAGAACAGCCGATCCGCGTCCGACCCGGTGGAAGGGGCCGGAGCCGGCCCGCTGCCGGCGCAGGGGAGCGCGGGCCCGGGAACCACCGGCCCGCTGCCGGCGGAGGCCGGGCAGGTGTCCGAGAAGGAGGCCCGGCAGGTCGCCGAGGCGGCCCGCGAGTCGGCCTGGGACCGGCCCAGCTTCGGCAAGGAGCTGTTCCTCGGGCGGTTCCGGCTCGACCTGGTCCACCCGTGGCCGCGAACCGACCCGGCCGAGGACGCCCGCGCCGAAAAGTTCCTGGCCCGGCTGCGCGGGTACCTCACCTCCGAGGTGGACGGCGCGGCGATCGAGCGGGACGCCCGCATCCCCGACGAGGTGTTCCGGGGACTGGCCCGGCTCGGCGCGTTCGGCATGAAGATCGACCGGGAGTACGGCGGGCTCGGGCTGAGCAACCTGCACTACTGCCGGGCGCTGATGCTGGCCGGCTCGGTCAGCCCCGCGATCGGGGCGTTGCTGTCGGCGCACCAGTCGATCGGCGTCCCGCAGCCGCTGAAGATGTTCGGCACCGGCGAGCAGAAGCGGAGCTTCCTGCCCCGGCTCGCCGCCGGTGAGGTGTCGGCGTTCCTGCTCACCGAGCCGGACGTCGGCTCCGACCCGGCACGGCTGGCCACCACCGCCGAGCCGACCGCCGACGGCACCGGGTACCGGCTCAACGGGGTCAAGCTCTGGGCCACCAACGGCACCGTGGCCACCCTGCTGGTGGTGATGGCCCGGGTGCCGGCGAGCGAGGGGCGGCGCGGTGGGATCACCGCGTTCGTCGTCGACGGCGACGCCGAGGGCATCACCGTGGAACGGCGCAACGAGTTCACCGGCCTGCGTGGCCTGGAGAACAGCCTCACCCGGTTCCACGACGTGTTCGTGCCGGCCGGAAACGTCATCGGCGGCGAGGGCAAGGGTCTCAAGATCGCCCTGACCACCCTCAACACGGGTCGGCTCTCGCTGCCGGCGATGTGCGTCGGTGCCGGGAAGTGGTCACTCAACGTGGCCCGGGAGTGGGCCGCCGACCGGGTCCAGTGGGGCCGGCCGGTGGGCGAGCACGAGGCCGTCGCCCAGAAGCTCGCCTTCGTCGCCGCCACCACGTACGGCATGGAGACGATGCTCGACCTGTGCTGCCTGCTCGCCGACGACGACCGCAACGACATCCGGATCGAGGCGGCCCTGGTCAAGCTGTACGCCAGCGAGATGGCCTGGAGGATCGGCGACGAGCTGATCCAGATCCGGGGTGGGCGCGGCTACGAGACCGCCGACTCCCTGGCCGCCCGGGGCGAGCGCCCGGCAGCGGTCGAGCAGCTCCTGCGGGACCTGCGGATCAACCGGATCTTCGAGGGCTCCACCGAGATCATGCACCTGCTGATCGCCCGCGAGGCGGTCGACGCCCACCTCTCCGTCGCCGGGGACCTCATCGACCCCGACGCGGGGCTCGGCCGCAAGGCCAGGGCCGGCGCGCGGGCCGGCGCGTTCTACGCGAGGTGGCTGCCCACCCTCGCCGTCGGCCGGGGTCAGATCCCGAAGGCGTACGCGGAGTTCGGCCCGCTCGCCGGGCACCTGCGCCAGGTCGAGCGGTACAGCCGCAAGCTGGCCCGGTCGACGTTCTACGCGATGTCGCGGTGGCAGGGGAAGATGGAGCGTAAGCAGGCGTTCCTCGGCCGGGTGGTGGACATCGGCGCGGAGCTGTTCGCGATGAGCGCCGTCTGCGTACGGGCGTACGCGGAGAAGGACGCCCGCCCGGAGCATGTCGAGCTGGCCGACCTGTTCTGCCGTCAGGCCCGGCTGCGGGTCGACGCCCTGTTCGCCGGCCTGTGGGCGAACACCGACTCGGTCGACGTGGCGGCGGCGAGGCGGATCCTCGCCGGCCGGTACGCCGCCCTGGAGGACGGGGTGATCACCCCACCCACCGGGCTGCCCTGGGTGGCCCGCTGGACGCCCGGCCCGTCCACCGCCGAGGACGTCCGCCGCCGCATCCCCCACGAGTGAAAGGAAGGGCCCCCTGTTAACGCTTTCTGCATAGCAAGGGGCCCCTGTTAACCACCGGGCCGGCCAGCTCGTCAGCGGGCGATCGCCCAGGCCAGCACGGCCGCCAGAATGAGGCCGTTGAGCAGCGCCAGCACCAGGTACGCCTGCGGCGGGATCCTGCGCCCCCGACGGACGAAACTGACCAGCGCGGCGGCGTACGCCAGCAGCAGCACGGCGACGACGATCAAGAAGTACAGCACCGCCCCACCCTAGACGAGCGGCTGCCGGGCCTGTCGGCCGTCGTCGACGAACGTGTCCAGCCGTTGATCGGCGCGGCGCCGGTGGTGCGGATCGCGACGTCGCCCTCGAAGCCGCCCTGCCACTGCCCGTTGGCCACGTACCCGACGGCCGGTCGCCGCCCGCGCGGCCCGCTCAGCGGCCGGTTCGCAGGCCGAGCCGGCGCAGCTCCAGCGCGGCGAGCGCGTCCACGGTCGCGTCGTCGCCGCGCCGCCACGCCTCGGCCACGTCCGGGGCGATCCGGGCCAGCTTCCCCAGCGGCTGATTGGCCAGCGCCCGCAGGGCCAGCAGGTCCCGCCCGGCGGGGGCCGTGGCCAGCGCCTTCGTCGAGGCGGCCCGGCGCATCCAGCGCAGCCGCAGCGGCAGCCAGCCGAACAGCACCAGGGCGAGGGGGAGGACCAGCACCGCGATACTGAGCGCCAGGGCGAGCTGGCCGACGAGTTCCTGCTGGTCGCGGCCTGCCTCGGCGACGGTTCGCGCGGCGTCGGCGGCCTTCGTGAAGGGCGCGGTCAGCTCCTCGCCGACCAGCGGCACCCGACCCACCTTGCCGCCGGCGTCGGCCAGGCTGTCGGCCAGGCCGCCGCCGGCCCCTTCCAGCTTCCGACCGGGTACGGCGAGCTTCTGCACCAGGTCGTGCACCCAGAGCGCGGAGCGGATCGTGGCGTAGACCAAGGCGAGGACGAGCAGGTCGGTGAGCAACTGACGGCAAACTGTCGGGAAGCGATCGGCGTAGATCTTCACGCCGCACAGCGTGCCACGGCCGGACCGGACCGGCACGGGTCGGTATTGTCAGCCGGCGCAGGCCGGGCAGGTGCCGAAGATCTCCAGGGTGTGGCTGACGTCGGCGTACCCGTGCTGCGCCGCCACCCGCTCCGCCCAGGTCTCCACGGTCGGCCCCGCGACCTCGACGGTGCGCCCGCAGACCCGGCAGACCAGATGGTGGTGGTGACCCTCGCTGCACCGCCGGTAGAGGTGCTCGCCGCCCGGCGGGCGCATCACGTCGATCTCGCCCGCGTCGGCCAGCCCCTGCAGGGTGCGGTAGACGGTGGTCAGCCCCACCCGCTCGCCGCGCTCGCGGAGCATCGCGTGCAGGTCCTGTGCGCTGTGGAAGCCCTCCACCTCGGCGAGCAGCGCGCTGACCGCGGAGCGTTGCCTGGTGTTCCGGACGGCGGTGCTGCTCTCGGTCATGATGCCTCCCCAGCGTGGCTTACCGCGTCGGCCACGATGTGCGCGACGTGTCCGTCGACCAACGCGTACGCGATCTCGCGACCACGCCGGGAGCCCCGGACCACGCCTGCCCCGCGCAGCACCCGCAGGTGCTGGGAAACCAGTGGCTGGGCGGCCCCGAGCTTCTCCACCAGCTCGTGCACGCACCGTTCACCCTGCGCCAGTTCGCTCACGATCGCCAGTCGGATGGGTGCCGCGAGCGCGCGCAGCAACTCACCGGCGCCCTCGTAGGCCTCGTACCCTGATCCGCTGGTCACTCCATAACGGTAACCAATCCCGCCGACACGCCGAGGAGCAGGCTCAACGCAGCACCACCTCGTGGGGTTCCGGGGCCGGTGCGCCGGACTCCGCGCGCCCTCGGCGCAGCGCCCGCCAGGCCGCCGCGACGACCGCCACCACGAGGAAGGAGGCGATCGCCAGCAGCACCACGGACGCGCCGGGCGCGGTGTCGGCGTTGGCGGCCACCCAGACCCCGGCGCCGGCGGCGAACAGCCCGAGCGCCATCGCCGCCGTCATCGTGGCCCGGAACCCCCGGGTGACCTGCTGGGCGGTGGCCACCGGGACCACCATCAGCGCGCTGATCAGCAGCACCCCGACGGCCCGCATGGCGATCGTCACGGTGACCGCGGTGCCGACCGCGAGCAGCAGGTTCAGCGCCCGCACCGGCAGGCCGGCGACCCGGGCGTACTCCTCGTCGTGGCAGACCGCGAACAGCGCCGGGCGCAGCGCCAGCATGGTGACCAGGAGCACCACGCCGAGCACCACGATCGTGACCAGGTCCTGCGGCGAGATGGTGGTCAGCGACCCGAACAGGTACGCGTTGAGGTTCGCGCTGGTGGCGTCGGAAAGCCCCACCAGCATCACCCCGCCGGCGATGCCGCCGTAGAACAGCAGCGCCAGCGCGAGGTCGCCGGAGGTGCGGCCCCGGGCCCGGACCAGCTCGATGGCGACCGCGCCGAGCGTCGCCACGACCACCGCCACCAGCACGGGGGAGCGATTGAGCAGCAGCCCCGCGCCGACCCCGGTGAGCGCCACGTGCCCGACCCCGTCGCCGATCAGCGCCAGCCGGCGCTGCACCAGGTAGATGCCGAGCGCCGGGGCGGCCAGGCCGATGACCAGCGCGCCGATGAGGGCGCGCTGCATGTACGGGTACTGGAAAAGCTCCATGCTCAACTGCTCCACAGCCCTACGGGCTCGTTGGGTCCGTGCGGGTGCACGTGGTCGTGGTCGGGGTCGGCGTGGTGGCCGGCCGGTTCGGGGACCGCGCCGTCGTGCGCGATCCCGCCGTGGTGCACCACCACGGCCCGGCTGATCAGCGGCCGCAGCGGTCCCAATTCGTGGGCCACCAGCAGCACCGTCCCGCCGTCGTCGAGGAAGCCGCGCAGCGCCCCGGCGAACGCCTCCTGGCTGGCCGCGTCGACCCCGGCGGTCGGCTCGTCCAGGACCAGCAACTCCGGCTCGCCAGCCAGCGCCCGGGCGATCAGGGTGCGCTGCTGTTGGCCGCCAGAGAGGGTGGCCACCGGGTCGCTGGCCCGGTCGGCCAGGCCCACCGACACCAGTGCGGCGTCGACCGCGACCCGGTCGGCGCGCCCTGGTGGGCGAAGCACGCCCCGGCGGGCCAGCCGGCCGGAGGCAACCACCTCGCGGACCGTGGCGGGAACCCCGCCGCCCGCGCCGAGCCGCTGCGGGACGTACCCGATGCGCCCCCACTGCCGGAACCGGCGCAGCGGGGTGCCGAAGAGCGCCACGGACCCGGCGTGCAGCGGGACCAGCCCGAGCACCGCGCGGATCAGGGTGGACTTGCCGGAGCCGTTGGCGCCGAGCACGGCGACGACCTCGCCGGCGTCGACGGCGAGGGAGACGTCCCGCAGCACGGGGCGGCCGTCGTAGCCGACCACCCCGTGCGCGACGGTGATGACAGATTCGGTCACGAGCAGCTCAACGCCGTCCTCAGCGTCTGCAGGTTGGTACGCATCACCGAAAGGTAGTCCTGTCCGTTGCCGTCGGCCGTCAGCCCCTCCAGCGGGTCGAGCACCGCGGTCTTCGCGCCGACCTCGCGGGCGATGGTCTCGGCGACCTTCGGGCTGACGAGAGTCTCGAAGAAGATCGTGGTGGCACCGTGCTCGCGGGCCTCCTTCGTGACCTCGGCGAGGCGCTGCGGGGAGGGCTCGTTCTCCGGGGTGAGCCCGGCGATGCCGACCTGTTCGAGCTGGTAGCGCTCGGCCAGGTAGCCGAACGCGGTGTGGCTCACCACGATCTCCCGCCGCTGGCAGGTCTTGAGCCCGGCGGCGAACTCGGCGTCCAGCTTCTCCAGGTCGGCGCGGAGGGTCTTCGCCCGCGCGGTGTAGTCGGCGGCGCGCTCCGGGTCGGCCTTGCCGAGCCGCTCGGCGAGCTGGTCGGCGACGCCGGCCAGCCGGGTCGGGTCGAGCCAGAGGTGCGGGTCCTTGCCGCCGGTGGCCTCCTCGGCATGCTCCTCCTCGCCCTCGCCCTCGTGCTCATGCCCACCGGCGCTCGCGGCCAGCAGCGGCTGCACCCCGGCCACGTCGAAGGCCCGGTCGCCGCCGCTCTGCGCGATCGCCTCGTCCACGGCCGGCTGGAAGCCCTTGAGGTAGACGACCAGCTCGGCCTGGTTCACCTCGCCGACCTGGCTCGGGGTGAGTTCCAGGTCGTGCGGCTCGGCGCCGGGCTTGGTCAGGTTGGTCACCCGGACCGCGTCGCCGCCGACCCGCTCGGCGACGAACTGGAGTGGGTAGAAGGCGGCGGCCACGTCGATCCGCTGCGGGTCGGCACTGGTCGCGGCGCTGTCGGAGCAGGCGGACACTGCACCGAGGGCGACCAGGGCGGTCGCGGTGGCCAGGACACGTGCGGTGGGGTGGCGGAGCATCATGGCCCCAACTCTCCGCGACAACGAAATTGATTGTCAAAAACGCATCCTTGCATGAGAGTGGCGTTTCTGCTACGGCCGCCCTGATGGCTGCCTCTTCGGGTGCATCGGCGGCCGCCCCTCGGGTGCGGTCAGAGGAGCTTCGCCAGTGCCACGGTCACCAGCAGGGTGAGCATCACCAGCCGGATCACCCGGGTGGCCGGGGACTGCACCGGCCAGGTGGTGAGCAGCAGCGCCACTCCGGCGGCGGCGAGCGCCAGCAGCAGCGCCCCGCCGACCACCCCGGGGGCGAACAGCCCCACCAGCACCAGCACCAGGGTGACCAGGAAGATCGTCGTCGGGTTCGCCCGGGCCAGCCGGACCGGCAGGGTGCGCTGCGTACGCTGCATCCCACAGACTCTACGAGGAGGACCCGGGTGCTGGTCACCAACAGGTTCGTGGTCGACGAGGACGTCGCCCCCGCCTTCACCGAACGCGCGCACGCCGCGCTCGCCGCGCTCGCCGCCCGCCCCGGCTACCTGCGCGGGGAGCTGCTGCGGGCGCTGGACGACCCGCGCCACTGGTGCCTGCTCACCGAGTGGGAGTCCGTCGGGACGTACCGGCGGGCGCTCGGCGGGTTCGACGTGAAGGTGCACGCCACGCCGCTGCTGGCCGAGTCCCTGGACGAGCCGTCCGCGTACGAGACGCTGGCCGGCGCGGCCCCCGGCGGCACCGTCGAGGTCAACCCCAGTGATCGGGCCGCTGATCCGCTGCGCTGAGCCGGCGGGCACTACCCTGCACCTATGACCGCACCCGGACCGTCCGGTCCACCCCTGTACCCCGTGGCGCCCGCGCCCGCCGGCCCGCCGGGCCCCGGCGTGCCGCCGACGCCTCCGGAGCCGGAGGTGCCCACGCCCCCGGCGGGCCCCGGGGTGGTCCCGCCGTTCGCCGCGCCCCCGACCGAGGGGTGGAGCGCCCGCCTGTGGCTCGGCCTCGGCGCCGGGGCGGTCGCCGTGCTGATCTGCTGCGGCGGGGGCGGGACGGCCGTGGTGGGTCTCGCGGTCAGCAACGTGCAGGCAATACGCGAGCAGGGCCGCTCGGTGACCGACGACTACTACGAGGGGTTGGTCGAGCGCAGGTACGAGCAGTCGTACGACGCGCTCTGCGACGACGCGCAGCGACGCGAGTCCCGGCAGGAGTTCGAGCGCCGCGTCTCCGCCGAGCCGCAGATCGACTCGTACCGGGTGGGCGACGTCGACACCACGAACCTCACCGTGCCGGTCTCGGTCACCTTCAGCGGGGGCGACCGGGGCGACCAGGAGGTCACCCTCGCCGCCGACGGGCAGACCGGCGCCATGGAGGTCTGCGGGGTGAGCTGACCGCCGCCCCCGGTATTCTCCTGGGCTCGGGGCCGCTGCGGTCGTACCGTGGGTCCCGAGCTCGACCGTTCCATCCACTTCGCGCCCCCGCCGACCGCCAGCCGGCGTAGGAGGAAACATGCCAGCCGACCGTATCGACGCCGTCGTCAGCCTCGCAAAGCGCCGAGGCTTCGTCTTCCCCTCCAGTGAGATCTACGGGGGCACCCGGTCGGCGTGGGACTACGGTCCGCTCGGCGTGGAGCTGAAGGAGAACGTCCGCCGGCAGTGGTGGCGGACCATGGTCCAGCAGCGCGACGACGTCGTCGGCCTGGACTCGGCGGTCATCCTGGCCCGCAAGGTCTGGGAGGCCAGCGGCCACATCGCCGAGTTCGTCGACCCGCTGACCGAGTGCCAGTCCTGCCACAAGCGGTTCCGCGCCGACCATTTGGAGGAGGCGTACGAGGCCAAGCACGGCAAGCCGCTGACCTCGCTGACGGAGCTGAACTGCCCGAACTGCGGCAACAAGGGCACCTTCACCGAGCCGAAGATGTTCAACGGCCTGATGAAGACCTACCTCGGCCCGGTGGAGAGCGACGAGGGCCTGCACTACCTGCGCCCGGAGACCGCCCAGGGCATCTTCGTCAACTACAAGAACGTGGAGACGGTCGCCCGCAAGAAGCCGCCGTTCGGCATCGCGCAGACCGGCAAGTCGTTCCGCAACGAGATCACCCCGGGCAACTTCATCTTCCGCACCCGGGAGTTCGAGCAGATGGAGATGGAGTTCTTCGTCGAGCCCGGCTCCGACGAGCAGTGGCACGAGTACTGGCTCTCCGAGCGCTGGAACTGGTACCTCGACCTCGGCCTGTCCGAGGAGAACCTGCGCTTCTACGAGCACCCCAAGGAGAAGCTCTCCCACTACTCGAAGCGCACGGTCGACATCGAGTACCGGTTCCAGTTCGGCGGCAACGAGTTCGCCGAGCTGGAGGGCATCGCCAACCGCACCGACTTCGACCTGTCCACGCACAGCAAGCACTCCGGTGTCGACCTGTCGTACTTCGACCAGGCCAAGGGCGAGCGCTGGATGCCGTACGTGATCGAGCCGGCCGCCGGCCTCACCCGCGCGGTGCTCGCGTTCCTGCTTGAGGCGTACGACGAGGACGAGGCCCCGAACACCAAGGGCGGGGTGGACAAGCGCACCGTCATGCGCTTCGACCCGCGCCTGGCCCCGGTGAAGGTGGCTGTGCTGCCGCTGTCCCGCAACGAGGCGCTCTCGCCGAAGGCCAAGCAGCTCGCCGCCGACCTGCGCAAGCGCTGGGTGGTGGAGTTCGACGACTCGCAGGCCATCGGCCGCCGCTACCGCCGCCAGGACGAGATCGGCACCCCGTTCTGCGTGACTGTCGACTTCGACACCCTCGACGACGACGCGGTGACCGTGCGGAACCGGGACACCATGGCCCAGGAGCGCATCGGTCTGGACCAGGTGGAGCGCTACCTGATCGAGCGCCTCCCCGGCTGCTGAAAGGTGTAAGGAAGGGCCCCTTCTTGACGTTTCCGGTAGAGAAGGGGCCCCTTCTCACCGCCCCCGGTGAGCGGGCCCTCGCCGGCGTGCGGGCCCGGCTGCGGGCGAGGCGCCTCCTCGGGGCGGGGCTCCACCCCCCCCCGCACCCGGGTCGTGGCGCCGACACCGCGCCGCGACTCGTATGTGTCCTCTACCGTGCGGCGCACGCGGTCCGGGTCCCGGCGGATCTGCGCGGGCGTGAAGTGCAGGATCAGCACCCCGTGCCGGCTCAGCTCGTTGTGCCGGTCCAGCGTCCGCGCCCAGTCGCCCGGGCTGAAGTGGAACTCCTGCGAGTCCACTCCAGGGCCACCGCCGCGTCGGCCAAATAGCCGTCCGGGGTGGGCAGCGTCGCGCCGTCCCCGCTGACCAGGCGCGGGTTCCACCGGATCTCCGGCACCACCCGGCTGCCGGCCAGGCATTCCCGCAGCTCGGCCTCCGGTGCCGACCGGGTGCCGTCGACGACCTCCGCGAACGCCCTGCGGACCAGCGACGTCCGGCTGCGCCGCGCCCGGCGGATCTCCTCGTCCAGCGCGGGCAGGTCGGCGTACCCCCGTTGCACGGCCTCGGCGACGATCGCACGGACCGGGCGAAGCTTGCGCAGGCCCCGGGCCGCGTCGACCACGGCGCGGGCGGGCGAACACACGGGGTGGAGCGCCGTCTGCCGGGCCCGATCGTCGAGCGCCAGCGCCCGAGCGATCACCGCGTGCCCGCACGAGCGGCGTCGCGCGTGGTGCGGCACGATCAGGTGTACGTCGTCGCTGCGCGGGGGGCCCTTCCTTACACTTGGCGGGTGAGTGGGAGCGGAAGGCGCGGGAGTGAACCGGGCGGCGGGCTGCGCATCGGGCGGCACGAGGTGTGGCCGCCGGTGGTGCTCGCCCCGATGGCCGGGATCACCAACGTCGGGTTCCGCCGGCTCTGCCGGGAGCAGGGCGGCGGCATCTACGTCTGCGAGATGATCACTACGGTCGCGCTGGTCGAGCGGAACCCGAAGACGCTGCGCATGATCGCCTTCGGTGACGACGAGCGGCCGCGCAGCCTCCAGCTCTACGGCACCGACCCCGAGATCACCGCCGCCGCCGTGCGGATCGTGGTCGATAAGGACCTCGCCGACCACATCGACCTGAACTTCGGCTGTCCCGTCCCCAAGGTCACCCGCAAGGGCGGCGGGTCGGCCCTGCCGTGGCGGCGCCGGCTCTTCGCCCGGCTGGTGCGGGCCGCCGTGGACGCCGCGTCGCCCGCCGGGGTGCCGGTCACCGTGAAGATGCGCAAGGGCATCGACGACGACCACCTGACGTACGTCGAGGCGGGGCTCGCCGCCCAGGACGCCGGCGTCGCGGCGGTCGCCCTGCACGGGCGTACGGCCGCGCAACGCTACTCGGGCACCGCCGACTGGGACGCCATCGCCACCCTCAAGCAGTCGCTCGACGTGCCAGTGCTCGGCAACGGCGACATCTGGGAGGCCGACGACGCGCTGCGCATGGTCGCCCACACCGGGGTCGACGGCGTGGTGATCGGGCGCGGCTGCCTGGGGCGGCCGTGGCTCTTCGCCGATCTGGAGGCCGCGTTCGAGGGCCGGCCCGAGCGGCGGCTGCCCACGCTCGGCGAGGTGGCGGCGACCATGCGCCGGCACGCGGAGCTGCTGGTCGACCAGTTCACGGCGGGGGCGCGCAACCCGGCCCGGGGCGAGCGGGACGGCTGCACGGACTTCCGCAAGCACGTCGCCTGGTACCTCAAGGGCTTCCCGGTCGGCAGCGAGCTGCGCCGCGAGCTGGCGATGATCGACAGCCTGGCCCAGCTCGACGACCTGCTCGGCAAGCTCGACCCGGCCGAGCCGTTCCCGGTGGCGACGCTGGGCCAGCCGCGCGGCCGGACGAACTCGCCCGGCAAGGTCTTCCTCCCCGACGGCTGGCTGGCCAGCCGGGACGACGACACCGTCCCGGAGGGTGCCGAACTGGCCGACTCCGGCGGCTGACCGCCCGCCGCCAGCGGGCCCGGCGACGGGTGCCCCGCTGCCACGGCGAAGGGCCCGACCCCTACCGGGGTCGGGCCCTTCGTGTCTGGTGGTCAGGAGGCGTAGCCGCGGCTGGCGATCCAGTGGGCCAGGACGTCGGTGTCCATGCGGTAGCTGGCCTGGTCCGGGTTGGCGGAGTCGGCGATCGTCACGGTCTTGCCGCCCTCGTGGTAGCCGACGACGCTGATGTAGTGGCCGCCGGCGAAGGAGTGGCTGACGCCGTCGGTGTCGGTGGCGGTGCCGGCGATGTTGGCCACCACGGCCCGGCCGTCGTCGACCGCGCGGACGACATCGGCGCGCAGCTTGTCGACGTGCTTGCCGTCGACCTTGTCGGCCGGGATCTCCGTGCTGTGGTAGGCCTTGCGGCCGGTCTCCTTGTTCAGCACGGGGGTGATGTCGTTGATGGAGTTGGTGCCGGCCTCGGTGGTGCCCATCTGCTTGGCCATGGTGTCGACGTCGATGTTCTTGCCCTGCACGCTCAGGGCGTTGCGG
>NZ_SMKJ01000126.1:0-17886 GCF_004348615.1 Micromonospora sp. KC207 | reverse complement strand
AGCCAGGCGGGGCGGCGGAAGCGGTAGGGGAGACGGGCGGGGAACGGAGACGGTCAGTCGACCCAGCCGGGCAGGGGCTCGCGGGCGGCGAGCCAGTCGGCGGGTACGCCGCCCGGCGTACCGACGCCGGTGTGGGCGGCCACGACCGCCCCGACGATGGCTGCCGTGGTGTCCACGTCCCCGCCCGCCTCGACGCAGGCCCGGATCGCCGCCGGGTAGTCGTCGAGGTGCGTCGCCGCGACCCAGAGCGTGAACCCGACGGTGTCCTGCGCGGTCACCCGGGAGCCGTTGCCGAGCGCGTCCACGGCGACGGCGAGGGGGCGGCCCAGCAGGCCCGCCGCGCGGCGTACCCTCTGGTGCACCTCGCCGCCGGAGTCGAGGGCGGCGGCCACCGCGGCGAGCAACCGCGACGGCGGCGGGCGGTCCCCGTCGAGGCGGGCCCGGGCGGCAAGGGCGCCGGCCACGGCCACCGCCACCGCGCCGGCGATTCCCTCCGGATGCGCGTGGGTGATCTCGGCGCAGGCCCGCGCCTGGGCCGCCGCGTGCCGGGTCGAGTCGGCGAACCAGGCCCCGAGGGGGCCCACCCGCATCGCCGCGCCGTTGCCGCACGAGCCCTGCCCGTCGAACGCGGAGGCCGCGGCGACGGGCCACGGCGTGCCGGTGCGGATCAGCCGCAGGATGGTCACCGCACCGGGCCCGTAGCCGCGGTACGGCTCGCAGCGGTGCGCGAAGGCCAGCGCCAGCCGGTCCCGGTCGATCTCCCCCGCGCCGATCAGCTCGGCCACCACGGAGCAGGCCATCTCGGTGTCGTCGGTCCACTGCCAGGGCGGCGGCGGGAACCGGCCGGCGGCGAGGTCCGCGGGCTGTCGACCGGGCACGAAGAACTGCGAGCCGAGGGCGTCGCCGACGGAGAGGCCGTGCAGGCTGTCCCGGGCGAGTGCCGTACGGGTGTCCGCGAAGAGCGTGAAAGGCATGGCCGTACCAGCTTGCCCTGTCGCGGGGTGCGCCGCAACGCGCCCCGCTTGCCCCGGCGAGTACGGTGCTGACGTGGCCACGGTGCTCCTGGTCGAAGACGACCACGTCGTACGCGGCGCGATGTTGCGGTCCCTCGCCGAGCGCGGGCACGCCGTGCACGCCGTGGGCACCGCGCTGGACGCGCTGCGCCGGGTCGCGGCGGAGACTCCCGACCTGGTGGTGCTGGACCTGGGCCTGCCCGACCTCGACGGCTCGGACGCGCTGCGGATGCTGCGCGGGATCACCGACGTGCCGATCATCATCGCCACCGCCCGCGACGACGAGCAGTCGGTGGTACGGCTGCTGCGGGCGGGCGCGGACGACTACATGGTCAAGCCGTTCACCGGGGCGCACCTGGACGCCCGCATCACCACCGTGCTGCGTCGCGCCGGCCGGGCCAGCCGGAGCGTGCAGCCGGCCGTGCACACCGTCGGCGGCCTGCGGGTGGACGTCGGCGAGCGCAGCGCCCTGCTCGACGGGGTGCCCCTCGCGCTGACCCGCAAGGAATTCGACCTGTTGGCGTATCTCGCCGCCCGACCGGGGCGGGTAGTGTCCCGCCGGGAGCTCTTGGAGGAGGTATGGCGGCAGCCGTCGGTCGGCGAGGACCAGACCATCGACGTTCACCTGTACTGGCTGCGCCGCAAAATGGGCGAGTCCGCGGCGAAGCCGCGCTACCTGCGCACCGTGCGGGGGGTGGGCTTCCGGTTGGTGGCCCCGGACTGAGGGTCACGCTGGCCTGGCTCACGGCCGGCATGTGCGCGCTCGTGGCGCTCGCGTTCCTGGTTCCCCTCGGCATCAGCCTCGGCGAGCAGGCCCGCAAGGAGGCCATCGCCGATGCCGCCCGGCGTAGCGCGCTGGTCATCGGGGCCCTAGCGGTCAGCACCGAGCCCGCGGTGGTCCAGCGCGCGGTGGAGGCCAGTGGCGAGGACCCGGCGACCCGGCCGGTCGTGCACGGGCTGGGCGGCGACGACACGACCGGCCGGGCCGACGCAGCGGCGCTGGCCCGGGCCGTCGCCGACCGGCGTTCCGTGGTCACGGACGTGCCGGGCGGGGTGCTGCGGCTCGATCCGGTGGTGCTCGGCGACACGGTGGCGGTGGTCGAGGTGTTCGTCCCGGGCTCCGCCCTCGACGAGGGCGCCACGGGACGCTGGCTGCTGCTGGCGGCGGTGGCGGCGGCGCTGGTCGGTGCCGCCGTGCTGGTGGTGGACCGGGTCGCGGCCCGGGCGGTCGACTCGACCCGGGGGCTGGTGCGGGCCGCCCTCGCCGTGGGCGACGGCGACCTGGGGGTGCGCGTCGAGCCGAGCGGCCCGCGCGAGCTGGCCGAGGCCGGCTACGCGTTCAACCGGATGGCCGATCGGTTGGTGACGGCGCGCACCGACGAGCGGGAGCTGGTGGCCGACCTGTCGCACCGGCTGCGTACTCCGCTGACGGTGCTGCGGCTCGACGCCGAGGGGCTGGACTCCGACGACACCAGCGTGGGCTCGTTCACCGAGGCGGAGCTGGACCGGCGGCGCACGATCCGGCGGATCCGGCAGGCGATCGTCACCTTGGAGGGCGAGATCGACGTGCTGATCAAGACGACCCGCAAGACGGTCGCCCACGAGGCCGGTCCGGCGATGTGCGACGTCAGCGAGGTCGTCCGGGACCGGATGGTGTTCTGGTCGGCCCTCGCCGGGGACCAGAACCGCCCCCACCGGGTCAGCGGCGGCCAGTTGCGCATCCCGGCGCCGGTGCCCCGCGCCGAGTTGGCCGCCGCGCTCGACGCGGTGATCGGCAACGTGTTCCGCTACACCCCGCAGGGCACCGCGTTCGAGGTGGCGGTCTCCCGCCGGGACGGGTACGTGGCGCTCCGGATCGACGACGCCGGCCCCGGGATCGCCAACCCGGACCGGGCGTTGCGCCGGGGGGCCAGCGACCAGGGCTCCACCGGCCTGGGCCTGGACATCGCCAAGCGGGTGGCGTTGCAGGCCAACGGTTCGGTGAGCATCGACCGGGCCCAGCTCGGCGGGGCCAGCGTGGTGATGCTGCTGGCCGACCCGGAGGCCATCCCTCGACAGGTCAACCGGTTCGGCCTGGTCGGGCGGATGGCCCGGGAGGCGCGGGAGCAGAAGGCGGAGGGCCGTCGCTGGCCCCGCCGGCGGCCCTCGGCCGGCTGACGCGGCAGGCCGCTCGTTCCGGCGGGTTGTGCGAAGACGCAAGTCTTTCTTAGATCCGGATTAACCACGGCGGCACATCGGACGCGGGGTGGCAGTATCTGGGGCGAACCCATCAGTTCCGCCGGCCACTCCGGGGTTTCCTCAGGTCGGTGGAGCCGTGCGCGCGGCGGGAGTGCGGTCCCCCCACAACCTCCTCCCGCCGCGCGCCAGTCCCCAGATCCGGGTGCCCATCGGCCCGTGGTCCGGCGGGCCGGCAGAAAGGCCCGGTCAGCCGGCCGTCGTGGCCAGGTAGCGGTCGATCTCGGCGGTGAGCCGCGCCTTCTCCCCCGGTTCCAGGAACGACGCCGTCACCGCGTCGGCGGCCAGCGCCGCCAGCCCCTGCGGGCCGAGGTCGAGCAGTCGGGCAGCCACCGCGTACTCGTCGTTGAGCGTGGTGCCGAACATCGGCGGGTCGTCGGAGTTGATGGTGACCAGCACGCCGGCCTCGACCAGGCGGGGCAGCGGATGCGCGTCGAGCGACGTGACCGCCCGGGTGCGCACGTTGGAGGTGGGGCAGACCTCCAGGGCGATGCGCCGCTGCGCCAGGTGGGCGAGCAGCTCGGGGTCGTCGGCGGCGGAGATGCCGTGGCCGATGCGTTCCGCGCCGAGGTCGCCAAGGGCGTCCCAGATCGTCTGCGGGCCGGTGGTCTCGCCCGCGTGCGGGGCCGAGTGCAGCCCGGCCGCCCGGGCCTGGTCGAAGTACGGCTTGAACTGTGGCCGGGGCACGCCGATCTCGGGGCCGCCCAGGCCGAAGCTGACCAGCCCGTCCGGCCGCTCCTGAAGGCAGATCCGCAGGGTTTCCTCGGCGGCCGGCAGCCCCGCCTCGCCGGGGATGTCGAAGCACCAGCGCAGGGCGATGCCGAAGTCGGCCTCGGCCCGCCTGCGGGCGTCCTCGATCGCCTCGCAGAACGCCGGCGCGGGAATGCCCCGGCGCACGTGGGAGTACGGGGTGACGGTCAGCTCGGCGTACCGGACCTGCTGGCGGGCCAGCTCGCGGGCCACCTCGTGGGTAAGGATCCACACGTCGTCGGGGTCGCGGACCAGGTCCACGACGCTGAGGTAGACCTCGATGAAGTGCGCGAAGTCGCGGAAGGCGAAGTAGTCGGCCAGGGCGTCCGGGTCCGCCGGCACCGGGCTGGCCCCCTCGTGGCGGGCGGCCAGCTCGGCCACGATGCGCGGCGACGCGGAGCCGACGTGGTGCACGTGCAGCTCCACCTTGGGCAGGCCGGCGATGAAGGCAGACAGGTCGGTCACGGGCTCTCCTTGGCAGGGTGCGACGGGCGGGCACCGGTGCGGGCGACGACGAAGACGCGGCGGAACGGGAAGCAGACCTGCCCCTGGCGGACCGGGTAGGCGGCCGCGAGGCGGGCCGCGAGCGCGGCGCGGAAGTCGGCCCACCGGGCGTCGTCCAGGGCCGCCCGGACCGGACGCAGCGCGGTGCCCTCCAGCCAGGTCAGCACCGGGTGGTCGGCGTCTGCGGGGGCCGGCAGCAGGTGCACGTACGTAGTCTCCCAGGCGTCGACCGCGCAGCCGGCACCGGTCAGCAGCGTGGCGTAGCCGACCGCGTCGTCGACCGGGCTGTCGCGTTGCGTCAGGGCCAGCTCGGCGGCCCACGGCCCGCTCCGGCCCACCGCGCGCAGCGCCCGGTGCGAGGGAGCGTCGAAGTTGCCCGGCACGCCGAAGGCGAGCCACGCCCCGGCGGGCAGCTCGGCGACCCATCGGGTCAGCAACTCCCGGTGGCCCGGCACCCACTGGAGCAGGGCGTTGCTGACCACCACGTCGACGTCCGGGGCGGGGTGCCAGTCGCGCACGTCGCCGACCGCGAAGTCCACCGGCGCGTCAAGCCCGGTGGCCCGGTCGATCATCTCCGGCGACGAGTCGAGGCCGGAGATCCGCGCGCGCGGCCAGTGGGACGCCAGGCCGGCGGTCAGGGTGCCGGGCCCGCAGCCGAGGTCGACCACGGCCCGCGGCCGTTGGGCCGGGACGCGGGCGAGCAGGTCATGAAACGGCCGGCCCCGCTCGTCGCGGTAGCGCAGGTACGTCGCCGGATCCCACATCACGCCTCCAAACCGTACGTCCGTCTTTTTCAACGTACGGCCCCCTGCGAGGCCAGACAAGCGGGTCACTAGGCTCAGGGCATGCAGCAGCGCATGTTTTCCCGGCTCGGGCGGCACGTCGGCGTGGTCGGGCTCGGCGCCTGGCAGCTCGGCGCGGACTGGGGCCGGGTCGACGAGGCCGACGCGATGGCCGTCCTGGCCGCCGCCGTGGACGCGGGCGTCACGTTCATCGACACCGCCGACGTGTACGGCGACGGGCGCAGCGAGCAGTTCATCGGGCGGTTCCTGCGGACCCGCCCCGACGCGGGGCTGACCGTGGCGACGAAGATGGGCCGCCGGGTCGAGCAGCGGCCGGAGGCGTACACGGCGGAGAACTTCCGGGCCTGGACCGACCGGTCCCGGGCCAACCTCGGCGTGGACACCCTCGATCTGGTCCAGCTCCACTGCCCACCCACCGCCGTGTTCGGCGACGACCGGGTCTTCGACGCCCTGGACGCCCTCGTCGCCGACGGGCGGATCGCCGGGTACGGGGTCAGCGTGGAGACGTGCGACCAGGCGCTCACCGCGATCGCCCGACCCGGCGTGGCGAGCGTCCAGATCATCCTGAACGCGCTGCGCCACAAGCCCCTCGAACGGGTGCTGCCGGCCGCCTCGGCCGCCGGGGTCGGCATCATCGCGCGGGTGCCCCTGGCCAGCGGCCTGCTCTCCGGCCGGTACGACGAGCACACCACCTTCGCCTCCGACGACCATCGCACGTACAACCGGCACGGCGAGTCGTTCGACGTCGGGGAGACCTTCTCCGGGGTGGACTTCGGCACCGGGCTGGCCGCCGTGCGCCGGCTCGCCCCACTGGTCGGGACGGGCCGCACGATGGCCCAGTTCGCGCTGCGCTGGGTGCTCGACCAGCCGGGCGTCACCGTGGTCATCCCCGGCGCCCGCGACGCCGAGCAGGCCCGGCGCAACGCCGCCACGGCCGACCTCGCGCCGCTTACGCCCGACGAGCTGACCGCCGTCCGGGACACCTACGACGAGCTGGTCCGGCCGCAGGTGCACGACCGGTGGTGACCCGCCCGGCGGCGGTGCTCGCGCACCCCAGCGACGGGGCGCAGGCCGGACCGGGCCGGCGCGGGTGCCCAGCCGGCGAGGGAGGAACGCGATGAGGGGGTGGCTCCGGCTCACCCTCGGCCTGCTCGCGGTGGTCGTCGGCGCTGTCTGGACGGTGCAGGGCCTCGGCTACGTCGGCGGCAGCGTCATGACCGACCGGCGGGTCTGGGCGCTGCTCGGCCCGGTGCTGGTCCTGTTCGGACTCGCGACCCTCTGGTACGGCCTGCGCGCCCGACGTCGCCGCCCCTGAACCCCCGCCGCAGGGCGGCCGGACGACCCGTCCCGGGCGGGGCGGCCCCGACGACATGGAAAGCCCCGCATCCCGAACGGGACACGGGGCTTCATTGTGATCCGGGTCGGATCATCCCCTCGGCCGGCACGCCGGCCGGGACTGCTCAGATCGGGCGGACCTGCTCAGCCTGCGGGCCCTTCTGACCCTGGGCGATCTCGAACTCCACCCGCTGGTTCTCCTCCAGCGTGCGGTAGCCGCTGGTCTGGATGGCCGAGAAGTGGACGAACACGTCAGCACCCCCGCCGTCGACGGTGATGAAGCCGAAGCCCTTGTCTGCGTTGAACCACTTCACGGTTCCCTGCGCCATGTGTATCTCCTTCTAAAACTGGCGGCCGAGCACGCCGTGCGGCCGATTGGCCGTTTTCGAGCAGCGGCGCCTGAGGCGGCCCCCTGTGCAGGAGACTTCTCTCAACCCACGCCATCTCGCAACAGCGTGGAACAGCAAACCACGTAGCGAAAACTCTGCACAGCCTACCCGACGAAATTCTCCGACATGTGACCCGAAGGACGCCCGAATTCCGGCCTCGCGGGCCGGCACCGCCGAGCGAAAGGGCCCCCTCCCGGTCTACCGGGAAGGGGGGCCCACGCCTGTTTCGGCCGCTCAGTCGGGCCACCGGCCGGTCATCCGGCGTACGCCCACCGCGCCGCCACGGTCCACAGCCGCCCGGACCACCGCGAAGATCGCGCCCTGGAGGGCGGCGGCGGCGAGGATCTCGCCCCAGCCGCGGTCCTCGTCGGTCGCGCTCGGTGCCTCGCCGTCGCCGGCGGTCACCTTCCACACCTGCCGGAAGATCGCGCCCGCGACCGCACCGGCGGCCAACCCCATCAGCACCCCGACCGGCCGGTACGCGGCCCTGCCGATGCCCTTGCTCACCTGCGCCTCCCCCGGACGACCAACAGCACGATCATGGTAGCCACCGCGCCGGCCGCGACCGCCGCCCACGGCAGCGGGCCGCGCGCCAGCTCCGCGCCCGAGGCGGCCCGGTTCCGGGCGGCCTCGGCGCCCTGGGCGGCCTGCCCGCGCACCCGGGCCACGGTCTGCGCGGCCTGCTCCCGCACCCGTCCCTTCGCCTGCTCGGCCGAAGAGCGCAGCCGGGCCTTCACGTTCGCCTTGGCGGCCAGCGCCTCCATCGTCTCGCCCAGTTCCACCCGGGTACGCCGGATCTCCTCACGGAGCGCCTCGGTGTCGCCGGTGCCGTTGCCCAGGCCGCCCGTCATGCCCGTGGCCTGTCCTTCACCGCGGCGGTGACGGTGTCCACGTCCGCCCGGACGCTGCGTACCGTCGCCGCCGGCACCGGCGGAACCGCCTGGCTGACCTGCTTCTTGCCGACCAGGGCGAGGATCCCGGCCACCAGGAAGAGCGCCACCGCGACGATCAAGGCGGCCAACCAGGCGGGCACGACCAGCGCCAGCAACAGGATCGCGGCGGCGACCAGCGCGCCGAGGCCGTAGAGCGCCAGGGCGCCGCCGCCGCCGAAGAGGCCGATCCCGATGCCGGCGTGCTTGCCCTTCCGGGTCAGCTCCGCCCGGGCCAGGGCCAGCTCGTCGCGGACGAGCCGGGAAACCTGCTCCGTGGCCCGCTGCACCAGTTCGGCGGTGGACGGCTCGCTTTCGGTCCGAGGCATGCGGTGATTCGCAACGTCAGCCATGCTGTCCTCCTTTCGTCATCACCGCGCTGTATGCCCGGAGTCGCCGCCCGTCAATCCTGCGCGGAGCGGCCAGTCGCACTGACCGCGTCGCGCAGCAGTCCCCAGGGAACGGCCGTTCAAACCCTGCCCGCCCCTTACGGCAGATCAACGCACCGCCACACGTCCCTGCCCCGCGCACCGTCAGCGCGGGGCCGCAACGTGGTTCCCCGACGGGTCCGGGGCGTCCTGCGACGGCTCCGGCGCATTCCCCGACGGGCCCGGGGCCTCGGGGCGGCCGGTCGGCTCGTCCGGGCCGACGAACGCCTCGCTGCGGGCCGCGCCGTCGTCGCTGCCGCCGAAGACCCGGGCGTCGTCGGGCGCCTCCGGCTCGGTCCGGCGGCGCATTGGGGGCCGGGGCTGCACCGCCTGCCAGGGCAGCGCGCCGGAGGCGTCGCCGACCTCGGCGCGCATGCGGGGCAGCGCGGTCGGACGGTGGTCCCGGACCCAGCCGACCAGGTGCTCGCGGACCAGGCAGCGCAGGTCCCACAGACTGCCGGCGTTCGCGGCGCTGACCAGCGCCCGCACCTTGATCAGGCCGCCGGTGGCGTCGGTGACCTGAAGGACGCACACTCGGCCGTCCCACAGCTCGCTGCCCTCCACCAGCCGGCGCAGTTCCTCCCGCATCTCCTGCACGTTGATCGACCAGTCGACGTCGAACTCGGCGGTGCCCAGCACGGCCGCCTCGGTGCGGGTCCAGTTCTGGAAGGGCTTGCTGGTGAAGTACGAGGTGGGCAGGATCAGCCGGCGGTCGTCCCAGATCTGCACGACGACGTAACTGAGGGTCAGCTCCTCGATGCGTCCCCACTCCCCCTCGACGACCACCACGTCGTCGAGGCGCACCGCGTCGCTGAAGGCGAGCTGCAGTCCGGCGAAGACGTTGCCGAGCAGGCTCTGCGCGGCGAGCGCGGCCACCACACCGACGACGCCGGCAGAGGTCAGCACGCCGGCACCGACCCCCCGGACGCTCGGGAAGGTCATCAGCATCACGCCGAGGGCGAGGATCACGATCACCGCGATCGTCAGCCGGCGCAGCATCACCACCTGGGTACGGACCCGGCGGGCGTGCCGATTGTCCGGCACGTCGACCCGGAACCGGGCCAGGGCGACGTCCTCGACCACCACCAGCAGCGAGGCGACCAGCCAGGACACGGTGGCGATGATGCCGAGCACCAACATGTGCAGCACCACCTGCCGCCACGGTGTGCCGACGGCGTAGCCGGTGGAGAACCGGACAGCGAACTGCACGGCGAGCACGGTCGCGGCGACCTGGAACGGGCGGTGCGCGTGGTCGGTCAGCTCGGTCATCAGCAGCGAACGCCGGCCGAGCCGCCGGGTCATCCGGTGCACCACCTCGGCCAGGAAAAGGGCGATCGCCGCCGCGGCGAGCGCGGCGACGACCGTCGTGAGGTAGCTCTGCACGGGTGTCTCTCCCCCCTTCAGCGGGTCCCTCGATCCGGGCGAAAGCCCAATGGTGCCCGCTGTCCGCCATCGCGGCCAGGTCAGACCCTGCGGTACCGGGACTGGAGGAAGCAGTACACCCCGTAGCAGGCGATGCCGAGTGCGACCAGGGCGAGCAGGAACGGGCCGTACGACTGCTCGCGCAGGGCGCGCAGGGCGGCGTCGAGGCCGCGGGCCTTCTCCGGGTCGTAGTTGACCCCGGCGACGACCACCAGCAGGCCGGCGATGCCGTACGCGACGCCCTTGGCGACGTAACCGGCCGTGCCGAGGCGGAGGGCCAGGGTCCGGGTGTGCGTGTTCATCTCCCCGGTCTTGAGGTGCTTCTGGAACTTCTTCTTCCACCCGTAGATCACCAGGCCGACGCCGATCGCGGCGAGCACCAGCCCGGCCAGGCCGACCAGCAGGCGACCGCCGCCGGACTCCATCAGCCTGCCGGTGAGGGCCTCCTGCTGGTCGGCGCTGCTCGAACCGGCGTTGGCGAATACCTTCCAGGCGATCCAGGCGAAGTACAGGTAGACCAGGGTGCGCGCGGCGGAGGCGATCCGCCCATAGAGCCGCTGCCGGCCGCGCTCGGCGCGGTGCCCGACAGCGGCCTCCAGCGCCTGCCAGATCGCCATGGCGAGCATGCCGACGGCGATCGCGACGCAGAGGAACTTGCCCATCGGCTGCTCGGCCAGGGTGCTCAGCGCACCGGACTGGTCGCCGTCCTTGCCGCCCGAGTCGCCGAAGGCGATCTGCAGGGCGAGCCAGGCGAACAGCAGGTGCACCACGCCGTAGCCGATGAAACCGGCCCGGGCGAGTAGTTCGAGCCACCGGCTGTCCGCGGCCTGCGAGGCGGTGGCTTCGGCATTGCGGGTGAGTGACATGGCGCCACAATCTCCGATTCCGGAGATTCCCAAACGTCGACCGCCACCGCCAGGTGACGCGCCGTTAGCCGTTGGCGTTGCGCGAGACGCGGATCTTGACCTGCTCGTCGGTGACGCTGTCCAGGGTGACCGCGAAGCCGCCGACCTCGGTGGCCTGCTGGCCCACGGTCAGCGACAGCTGCTCGCCGGCGACCTCGACGGTCACCTGGTCGCCCTGGGCGCCGACCAGCTTGGTTTCGACGCCGAGAATGGTGGCGCTCGCCTCGACGCCCCGGTCGAAGGTGACCGTGCAGGCGTCCAGGCCGCAGTCGGTGGAGGCGCCCTCGGAACTGCAACCGGCGAGCAGGGCGACGCCGAGCGCCAGGCCGGCCAGCAGGCCGGCGGCGCGGCGGGTAGGGGTGGACGGGAAGGTACCGCGTCGGTTCGTCACGCGATCAAGGGTACGAGACCCCCGCGACCCCCGCATTCGTGCAAGCAGCGGCGGCAACGCGCTCGGCACGGTGCCGGAGGTGGCGGCGATCGCCGCGGCGGCGCACGCGGTCCGGGCCAGCGCGTACCAATACAGCACCGGCGACGAGGCCGACAGGTTGCTCGCCGAACTGGACCGGTTGGCGGCGGCCGGGGGCAGAATGGCCGGGTGAGCTTCCTGGTCGAGGACAATCCCGCCCGCCGCCGCTTCGAGATCCTGGTCGACGACGCGCTGGCCGGGTTCACCGCGTACCTGCCCCGGGGCGCGGTGCTGGTCTTCACCCACACCGAGGTCGACGCGAAGTTCCAGAACATGGGAGTCGGGTCGGCGCTGGTGCGGGCCACTCTGGACCAGGTCCGCGAACGCGGCGGCCGGGTGGTGCCGAAGTGCCCGTTCATGGCGGCCTTCATCGAGCGCCACCCCGAGTACGCGGACCTGGTCGCCGCCACCGCCTGACCGGGCTTCCGCCTGGTCGTCGCCAGCACCGCCGCCGGGCCACCGCCTCACCGGGCCGGCGGCGGCGTCACCCGGTCACGTTCTCCCGCACGCCCGCCAGCGGCACCGGGGCGACGTGCCCCGTGCCGGCCAGCAGCTCGGCGGCGGCCCGCGCGCCGGCCCGGGTCGCGCCGTGGGTGGCGACATGCACGGCACCGGTGACCAGGGCGGGCACGCCCAGCTCGACCACCACCGCGTCCGGGCGGGCGGCGAGCGCCCGGGCCACGGCGGCGCGCATCCAGTCGTGCCGGTGCAGGTCGCGCACGACCAGCACCAGCGGCCGGCCGACGGCCCCGGCGGCGACACCGGCAGGCGGGTCGCCCTCGCCGAGGCGGACGGCGGTCGTGCCCGGCAGCAGGGCGGCGAGCGGGGTGGCGATCCCCCACGGGGTCTCCGCGCCGATGGCGACGTTGCGGGGCGGCTCGAACTCGACCACGTGCGGGGCCGTGGCCAGCGGCAGGGCCGCAGCGGCAGCCGTCGCGGTGACCCGTACGGCGCGGCGGGCTGCGGCCAGCCCGATCGGGGAGCCCTCCGGGGCGGCGGTGGGGCGCGACGGGGCGCCGGCCCGGGCGGCCACCGTCCAGGCGGCGAGCTGCCCGACGCGCTTGGCCGCCTCGGCCAGCCGCTCCTCGGGCAGCTCGCCCGCGACGACCGCGGCGACGATCGCGTCGCGCAGCTCCCGGGGGGCGTCCTCGTCTGCGCGTTCGCCGCCGACGCAGATCGCGTCCGCCCCGGCGGCCAGGGCGCGGACCGCCGCGCCGGCGAAGCCGTACCGGTCGGCGACCGCCCGCATCTCCACCGCGTCGGTGACGATCACGCCCTGAAAGCCCAGCTCCTCGCGGAGCAGGCCACCGAGGATGCGGGGGCTGAGGGTGGCCGGCAGCTCCGGGTCGAGCGCCGGGACGAGCAGGTGGCCGGTCATCACCGCCTGCACCCCGGCCGCCACGGCGGCCCGGAACGGCACCAGCTCTGCGGCGTCGAGCTGGTGCCGGCTGCCGCCGATGCGGGGCAGGTCGTGGTGCGAGTCGACGCGGGTGTCGCCGTGGCCGGGGAAGTGCTTGGCGCAGGCGGCCACCCCGCCGGCCTGGAGTCCGCGTACCCAGGCGGCGGTGTGCCGGGCGACGAGTGCCGGGTCGGCCCCGAAGGCGCGTACCCCGATCACCGGGTTGGCGGGGTTGGAGTTGACGTCGGCGTCCGGGGCGTAGTCGAGGGTGACGCCGACCGAGGCCAACTCCCGGCCCAGGTCGCGGGCCACCTCGGTGGTGAGTTCGGCGTCGTCGACGACGCCGAGGGCCAAGTTGCCGGGTCGGGAGCTGCCCCGACGCGACTCGATCCGGGTGACGTCGCCGGCCTCCTCGTCGATGGCGACGACGACGTCGGGACGCTCGGCGCGCAGCGCGGCCGTGAGCGCGGCGACCTGGTCGAGGTCGACGATGTTTCGGGCGAAGAGCACCACCGAGCCGAGCCCGTCGCGGAGCCATCGGCGGACCCACGGAGGCGGGGCGGTGCCGACGAATCCGGGTTGCAGGACGGCGGCCGCCAGGCTCGCCAGGTTCCCCGTCGGTGCGCTGCTCATGCGGCTGCCGTACCCCCGTCTTGTGCCGTGTCGGACCGGCCGCGGCCCCGCGGCGGTGCTGCCATGGTCACACCACCGCCGACAAATAGTCAATAAACTTTACTGTTACTCTCTGGCGCGGGCCGACCCTTCGTGGGAGAGTTCCCACATGCCTGTCCCGCCGCTCGCCGACGCCACCAGCGCGGCCGACGTGCCCGGCGTCCGCCTGCTCGGTCTGGTGGTCGGCGGCCTGCTCCTGCTCGCCGCGATCCGGGCCATGTTCGGCCGCCGCTGACCCCGATCGCGGCGCTGACCCGATCCACCGGCCGGACCACACTGTCCATCTTCCGCGCTGCCCGAGGTGCCAGGAGGGCCCCTGTACAACAGGATGCGTTCACCGGGGCCCCTCCTTCCCGGCGGGTTTCGGCGGTGATCGCCCGGGGTACCTCCGGCCCTCGATGAAGCTGTCCACGCACTCCATGACGTTGCGCCGCGCGGCGCGGAGCCTCTTTGGCTGGAAAGCGCTGCGGCCCAACCAGCTCGCCGCCATGCGCGCGGTGATGAAGCGACGCGACGCCCTGGTGGTGCTCCCCACCGGCGCCGGCAAGTCGGCGATCTACCAGATCCCGGCCAGCCTGATCCGCGGCCCGACCGTGGTGATCTCCCCGCTGCTCGCCCTCCAGCAGGACCAGATCGCGGCCCTCAACGAGCGTCGCCGCCCCGAACTGCGGGCGGTACGGATCAGCTCGGACGAGACGCCGGCCCAGCAGGCGGAGGCGATCGAGGAGATTCGCGCGGGCCGGGCCGAGTTCCTGTTCATCACGCCGGAGCAGCTGGCCAACCCCGACCGGATGGCGGAGGTCAGGTCGCTGAAGCCGGCACTCGTGGCGATCGACGAGGCGCACTGCATCTCGGTTTGGGGGCACGACTTCCGCCCCGACTACCTGGCGCTGGGCCACCTCATCGAGGGCCTCGGCCGGCCCCCGGTTGTCGCCCTGACCGCCACCGCCTCCCCGCCGGTACGCGACGACATCATCGCCCGGCTGCGGCTGCGCGACGCCGAGGTGGTCGTCTCCGGGCTGGAGCGGCCGAACCTGTTCCTGGAGGTCGCGCACTGCCCCACCGAGGACTACCGGTGGCGGCGGCTGCTCGCCCTGCTGCGCGAGGACAACCGCCCCGGGATCATTTACGTGCCGACCCGGCGGGCGGCCGAGGAACTGGCCGCGCGGCTCACCGGCGCCGGCTTCCCGTCCGATTTCTACCACGGCGGCATGCCCGCCGGGGCGCGCGGAGAGCTGCACGAGGCGTTCCTCGCCGACCGGGTGCCCATCATGGTGGCCACCTCGGCGTTCGGCATGGGCATCGACAAGCCGAACATCGCCTGGGTGGTGCACATGGCGCTGCCGGACTCGCCGGACAGCTACTTCCAGGAGATCGGCCGGGCCGGGCGCGACGGGCAGCCGGCCCGGGTGCTGCTGCTCTGGCAGGCCGAGGACGTCGGACTGCAACGCTTCTTCAGCGGCGGCCTGCCGGACGCCGGCGAGCTGCGCGACCTGGCCGCCCTGCTGCGGCGCGGGCCGGCGACGAAGAAGGAACTGTCGGAGGCGACCGGTCTGAGGCCGCGCAAGCTGGGGCAGTACCTCGCCCTGCTGGAGCAGGTCGGGGCCGCCGAGCCCCGGTCGCGGCAGCGGATCGGCGCGCCCCGGTACTCCCCGACCCCGGGCGAGGCCGGCGACGCGGCGCGGGCGGAGGCCGAGCGGCAGCGGGCCGTGACCCGGTCGCGGACGGACATGATGCGGGCCTTCGCCGAGACGACGGGCTGCCGGGGACAGGCGCTGCTGGCGTACTTCGGCGAGCAGATGACCGAGGTCTGCGGGCACTGCGACAGCTGCCTCGCCGGCACCAGCGTCGCCGACGACGGCGCCAGCGGACCGTTCCCGGTGCACAGCCAGGTGCGCCACCCCGAGTGGGGGCCGGGCCTGGTGCTCAGCTACGAGGACGAGCGGATGACCGTGCTCTTCGACGAGGTCGGCTACAAGACGCTGTCGGTGCGCGTGGTGTCCGAACAGGGTCTGTTGACCCTCGACTAGCCTGAGCCGGGCCACCGTGCCCACGGCACCGAGATGGAACAGACGAGAGGAGCGCGGTCGTGATCGAGCAGCCGGCGTACACCGGTTTCGGTTTCTCCGACGAGGAGTGGGGGCTGCTGGTCGGCCTGCCGCAGTCGGTGCTGACCGCGGCGAGCGCCGCCGAGCACGACGGCGCCCGCCGGACCATGGCCGAGAACGCGGCCGGGCTGGAGAGCATCGCCACGGGCCGCGAGTCGGGCAGCCGGCTCGTGGCCGCCGTGGCGGGCGAGATCGTGTCCCGGGTGGGTGACCCGGAGGCCGGCGAGGAGCTGCCGGTGATCGCGCCCGCCGACCCGCGGGCGGTGATCGAGGACGTGCTGAACCGGGCGGCCTCGGCGGCCCGCCTGCTGGCCGGGAAGGTCGACGAGGGCGAGGCCGGCGCCTACAAGCACTGGCTGGTGGAGATCGCCGAGCACGTGGTGACCGCGGCGCCCAGCGGCGGCCTCCTGGGCCTCGGCGGCGACCAGGTGAGCGACTCCGAGCGGCGCTTCCGTGACCGGCTCGCCCAGGTCCTCAACGACTGATCGCGCGGACGACGACTGGTTCCCCGAACGACGCGCCGGCCGTCCCCGCACCGGGGCCGGCCGGGCCGCTTGCCTCCCCTGGGACTCGCGCCACCGGCGGCGGCGTGGGTGCGCGGGTTGAAGGGGTGGGCCGAGGCGCACATGGACGACGTGCTCGCCAACCGCGCGACGTACGACGACCACGTCGCCTGAGCCCGACCCGGCACGTTCCCCAGGCCCTAGGCGTCCTCCAGCAGCTCCAGCACCCGCAGCTCCGCCTCCGCCCGGGGGGTCCGCGGCCCCACCGGTGCGACCACGCCGTCGTGGAACAGGTCCACCACCCGGGGGTCCACGTAGGAGGTGCGGGCGACGGTCGCCGTGTTGCCCAGCAGACCCGCGACCTGCCGCATCACGGCCGCCACCGCCCTCTTGCGGGCCGTCGCCGAGCGGGCCGGAGCGTGGGCGGCCAGCTCGGTGGCCGCCAGCACGGTGGCGTGCCAGGTGCGGAAGTCCTTCGCGGTCATCTCCCCGCCACTGGCGTCGCGCAGGTACCCGTTGACCTCGTCGCTGCGCACGTCCCGCCAGGCCCGGCCGTCCCAGTAGCCGAACAGCCGGTCGGCGGCGCGCCTGCGGCGGCGCAGGTTGGTCAGCACCCGGCACAGCTGCGGGTCCTCGATGCGGCGCACCTGTTCGACGCCGCCCTTGGCGGGGAACTCGAAGACCACGCAGCCGCCCCGGCTACGCGCGTGCTCGGGACGCAGCGTGGCCACGCCGAAGGTGGCGTCGTCGCCGACGGCGTACTGGTCGCCGCCGACGCGGAACATGCCCATGTCGAGCAGCCGGGCGACCGTGGCCAGCACCCGGTCCCGGTTCAGCCCCCGGCCGGACAGGTCGTGCCCCACCCGCTCGCGCAACACCGGGAGCCGGTGGGCGACCTTCAGCACATGGTCGAACTTCGCCTCGTCCCGCTGCTGCCGCCACCGGGGGTGGTACAGGTACTGCTTGCGCCCGGCGGCGTCGACGCCGGTGGCCTGGATGTGCCCGTTCGGGTGCGGCGAGATCCACACCTGCCGCCAGGCCGGCGGGATCACCAGCTCCCGCAGCCGGGCCAGCTCCTCCGGGTCGCGGACTGGGTCGCCGGCCGGGTCGAGGAAGAGCCAACCACGGCCGCGCCGACGGCGGCCGTATCCCGGCCCGCCTGGATCGCTACGCCGTAACCGCACCGGCAACTCGCACCGCCTGTTCCGCTTCCGCCACGGCGGCCAGCACCTCCTCGACGCCGATCGCCGCCAACGTCGGATCGGGTTCTACCCCGGCGAACGGGGGCCAATCACCCTCCGGTCCGCCGCTCCCCGCTCGGGTGCCGGCCCACAGCGCCCGGTGCCACGGCCGGCCAGGCGGAGGACCCCACCGGGCCGGCGGGGCGGGACCGAAGAGGACCACCGACGGGATGTTGTAGCCGGTGGCGAGATGGGCGACGCCAGTGTCGCCGCTGACCACGATGCGGGCGTGCGCCACCAGGGAGGCCAGCCCACCGAGGTCCGTACGGCCGGCGAGCACCGCGTCCGGCGCGAGGCCCGCCCGGCGCGCCACCCGCCCAGCCAGCTCCCGCTCGTCGGCCGACCCGGTGACCACCACCCGGTGCCCCCGCCCGGCGAGCGCGCGGGCCAGCGCCGCGAACCGCCCGGCCGGCCAGCGCTTGGCCGGGATCTTGCTGCCCGGGTGCACGACGCTCACCCCGGTCGGTGTCCGGCCGGCGGGCGGGCGGCGCAGGGCGAGGTCGGTGCGATCGGCGGGAATGCCGTACCAGGCGAGCAGGCGGCACCAGCGGTCGACCTCGTGTTCGTCGGGCCGCCACTGGGGGCCGTCGGTGTGCCCGGCGTCGGGGTTGACGAACGCCAGCAGCCGGCGTGGCCGGGTCGCGGCGAGCAACCGGTGCGACTGCGGGCCGCGCCCGTGCAGGTTGACGGCCAGCTCCGGGGGCGGGTCGGGCCGGCCGAGGGGGTCCAGCCCGGCCGCCGGCAAAAGCCGGTCGACGCCGCCGACCAGGCGGACCAGGGG